>NZ_JBNPMC010000003.1:0-148472 GCF_050313795.1 Bariatricus sp. SGI.154 | reverse complement strand
CATCTCCCCTCTATGCCGTACACTCTCAAACAACTCTTAAAGAACTAAATTCCCATCTACTCCCGATCCCACTTATCTGCTAGATTCTGAATCTGGGTTTCGAATTTGGCAAGATCCTTATTCGCCAATCCTTCGTTCTTATACACAACCTCAAGCAGCCTTTTTGCTGCTGCAACCACGCGGTTGAATGCCGTAACGGCTCTCGCCCTCGCCGGTTTTTCTGCTGCTTTCTTTGGCATCTTCACGCCTTCAGTGATAATCGTATTCGTCACCAGATCCACAGCCCCTCCGGAATATGGCGCGAATGCCGGACAGCCAATCGTTTCCTGAACCAATTCTGCAAAATGATCAGTGACCGTATCTTCGCCATGTACCACAATAACACGCTCTGGCTTCTTCTCGAACCCACGCAGCCAATTCAGAAGCCCATTCATATCTGCATGACCGCTGATACCTTTTAACACTTCAATATGTGCATTGACCGTAATCGTCTCACCGAATAGTTTCACGCACTCTGCTCCTTCAATCAGTTTCCGTCCTAATGTTCCGACAGCCTGATATCCCACAAAGCAAATCGTGCATTCTGATCTCCACAGGTTATGCTTCAGATGATGCCGGATTCGTCCCGCCTCACACATACCGGAGGCTGACAGGATCACCTTCGGCTTTTCATTAAAATTAATCATCTTAGATTCTTCGCTGGTGATCGTCGTCTTAAGCCCTTGAAACAGCAATGGATTGATTCCACGCTCTACTAATGCCATCGCCTCTTCATCAAAACAAGACTTTACATTCTTATTGAATACGTTCGTAGCCTCAATTGCCAGCGGACTATCCACATACACTTCGAATCCCGCATACTCCGGCAGGAGGTTACGTTCTTTAATCTCCCGGATGAAATATAGGATCTCCTGTGTACGCCCTACCGCGAAAGACGGAATCACCACATTGCCGCCTCTGGCAAATGTCTCCCGAAGAATTCTTGTAAACTCTCCCACATAATCCGGTATGTCATCCCCGTGGGTTCTGTCTCCATACGTAGATTCGATCACAACATAATCTGCTTCTGCTACATTTTGCGGATCTTTGATGATCGGCTGGTTCGTATTCCCCACATCACCGGAAAATACGATTTTCCTGGATACATCCTCTTCCGTGACCCAGACTTCGATACTTGCAGAACCAAGCAGATGCCCCATATCATTGAACTGCACATCAATCCCCTCGCACAGTGTAATCCGCTGTCCGTAATCACATGGCGCAAGCAATTTTATAGCAGCATCGGCATCCGCCATGGTATAGAGCGGTTCATATATCTCCTGACCACTTCTTTTCGCCTTACGATTCCGCCATTCCGCTTCAAATTCCTGAATATGGGCACTGTCACGCAGCATAATATTGCACAAATCCGATGTGGCAAATGTCGTCACGATCTCTCCTTTGAAGCCCTGTTTGCACAAAAGAGGAATCTTCCCGGAATGATCAATATGTGCATGGGTTAAGAGAATATAATCAATCTCTCCTGCTGTCACAGGCAGTTCCTGATTCTCATAGAGATCCGGTCCCTGCTCCATCCCACAGTCAATCAGAATATTCTTGCCACACGCCTCCAGGAGATGGCAACTGCCGGTTACCTCATGGGCTGCCCCAATAAAACTAAGTCTCATATACCCAACCCCTTTTTCTTTTATTGTATCACTTTATCCGGCAAGTTGCCACGATGACTTTAACCTCTTGCTACAAACATGCAATTATGAATACTTCACCATCTCCCGCTTCAATCTCTGCATAATCTTCTTCTCAAGCCTTGATATGTACGACTGCGAGATTCCAAGCATATCAGCCACTTCCTTTTGCGTCCTCTCTTCCCCGTCCGGCATCCCAAGCCCGAACCGCATCTGAATGATCGTACGCTCTCTTCCTGACAGATGGCTGATTGCCTTTATCAGAAGTTTCCTCTCCACCTCATTTTCCAGATCTTTATAAATAGTATCCTCATCCGTCCCCAAAATATCTGACAGCAGGAGTTCGTTCCCATCCCAATCCACATTCAGAGGTTCATCAATGGATACCTCCATCTTTGTCTTATTATTCCTCCGAAGATACATCAGAATCTCATTTTCAATACAGCGGGACGCGTAAGTTGCAAGTTTGATATTCTTATCCGGGTTAAACGTATTAATTGCTTTTATTAATCCAATCGTACCTATAGAAATCAGATCCTCCACGCCAACACCTGTATTGTCAAACTTCTTCGCAATATACACCACCAGCCTCAGATTGTGTTCAATCAGCAGTTTTCTCGCCAGTTCATCATCTTCCGAACCCAAACTGTTGATCGCTTCTGTCTCTTCGCTGACATCCAGCGGTGCCGGCAGAATATCGGAACCGCCTATGTAATGGACATCCTTCTTATCCGGGAACAATAACGTCCGAAAATCCGGAACCACTTTTAATTTGAATTGATGTGGTACTGCTACTTTTATCACCATAATTTATTCCTCCAAACTATCTAAAATATCAGGATTCAGAATCACCTCATAACGATCAGATGTCATCTCCTCCTCGCAGACTGCTATCAGGGGTTTTTCAATCCATTGTTTTTTCCGTCTGCATACGTACATGCCATCTAATGTCATTGCCGGCATGACCCCCTCTGCCTTTCCAATCGAATGATAGGGAATATAGCGTATCTTCACCGTGCTGTCTTCCCGGTACAGTTCTTTCATCACCTTCCTGCTGGCAATACTGACCGGCTGTCCGGTAACTCCATCCTTCAGACAATTCCCTGTGTCAATTAACGCCTGCACCTGGCACTGGCTTTCGCCCTGACAGAGAATTACCTGGCACCTGTACTGGCTCTGACGTGCCAGATAGGTAATCAGGCTCCAGATGCCGGATACCACATAATAACTGGCCACTGCCAACACGAAGAATACACTTCCGATCCGCACATACTGCCCAAGAAACTGGAATACTCCGCCTAGCAGAAAGCCGCTGGCATAGAGAAGAAGCCACGCTTTTATCAGGTCGAGCCTATCCTTAATTCCAAGCCCTGTTATTACCATTGCAACATTCACCAAACCATGGAACAGTATGAATTTCACAGACGCATAGGGAATCGGGGAGACTACGACCAGACAGGTAAGGAATGCCCCAAGCAGCGCTCCAAGAGCGATCCGCCTATACGAGCCGGAATGTTTAAGCATCTTGCGGACAAGCACAAGAAGGATATAGTCCATCGTAAAATTCACCACAAAGAACACGTCTATGTATAATTCATAGTACACGCTCCACCTTCTTTCATTTTTATAAGCATTTGTGTATCCTAAATCGATTTGGTACATTCGCAAGATTCATTATACGAGCCGATGCGAAAAGATTTTGTCAGATGATGGAATGATTCTTGATTTTCGTTCGACAGTTCATGCCGACCACAAGATATAGTTTTTGAAGAAATGGATTTGTGGCGATTGCTTTATCGAAACCACAAGACTTTGTATCTTTTTTTGGCATAAAAGAAAGAATTTTGAGAAATAAAAAAGATTTTTTTGTCAGATACTGTCAGATTTTCCCGAATCTATTTCCCATATATAGATTCCATTGGAGTATCATACATAAAAAAGAATGTAGTGCGCATCCTCTCGGAGATTTTTTTGTATAGGGAACGAAATTTCCTATACAAAAAAACTCAGTCACATACATCTCTGCATGTAACTGAGTCTCTATCACATAAGTCACTATATTATTTCTTAAAGAAATCCGGTATCTTAATGGACTGCTCTTTCACCTTGCTGGTTGGTGTTCTTGGAGTATCCAATGTCGGCGCTGTTCCTCCTACCGGTCTTCTCGTTGTTGCCGTTGTTCCGCTGCCTGCACTCGGTGCTGCCCCGAAGTCAAGTCTCGAAGAACTCTGAGCTGCTGTTCCCTGGTGTGCCGGTCTTTCATATCCCTGTGCCGGTGCTGCAGTATGCGGTACCGCAGATCCTCTTGGATTCTCAAGTCTCGATTTTAACTTAGAAGCACTTCCGCCTACATTATGAAGTCCGGTTGCGATAACTGTGATTGTTGCCTCATCTGCTCTGGAATCATCATACATCGCACCAAAGATAATATTCGCATCTTCTCCTGCAAGATCCTGTACGTACTCGGCTGCATCTGAAGCATCCATCAAAGTGATATCACCTGATACGTTAATAATAACATGGGAAGCTCCCGCAATCGTCGTCTCAAGCAATGGACTGGCAACCGCCTGCTTAACAGCCTCAAGAGCCTTGTCATCACCACGGCCTTGTCCAATACCGATATGTGCAATACCTTTGTCCGTCATAACTGTCTGAACATCGGCAAAGTCAAGATTGATCAGTGAAGGTACATTAATAAGGTCTGTGATACCCTGAATACCCTGCTGCAATACCTCATCCGCTTTCTTCAGTGCTTCCGGCATGGTTGTACGTCTGTCTACAACTTCCAACAGCTTGTCATTCGGGATAACGATCAATGTATCTACACTCTCTTTTAACTTTTCAATTCCTGTAAGAGCATTATTCATACGTGTCTTAGACTCGAAACGGAATGGCTTCGTTACAACGCCAACCGTCAATGCTCCCTGCTCTTTTGCAATTCGCGCAACTACTGGCGTAGCACCTGTTCCGGTTCCACCACCCATACCACAGGTTACGAATACCATGTCTGCACCTTTTAATGCAGCTGATACTTCCTCTGCGCTCTCTTCTGCTGCTTTCTCACCAATCTCTGGTCTTGCACCTGCACCTAGTCCTTTGGTGATCTTATCCCCGATCTGCATTAATGTTGGGGCTTTACACAATTGAAGTGCCTGCTTATCTGTATTAATTGCAATAAATTCAACACCGGCAATCTGCTCGTCGATCATTCGGTTCACGGCATTATTGCCACCGCCGCCGACTCCAACAACAATTATTTTTGCCGCTGCTTCTGATTCGTTCGTTTTGATTTCTAGCAAGGGTTTCTCCTCCTTTGTTATCCTTATTATATATTATACATCCCATACATAAAGCAAATGAAATGAGTTCACTTTGCCATATATACTATATAATATAGACTTTCGTGCAAAATATCAATAGAATTTATCTAATTTTCTTAATTTTCTTGCGGAATTTCTCCAATATCAAAGGTAATCGTCCCACTGACTTCCGAATAGTTCTCCAGATGCAAGGTTCCTTCCTGGTCACCAAGTTTTTCTAAGATCGGTTTGATCTGTGCAATCTGCTCAGAAGATACACTTTTTCCCAGATTCACACACACCTTTCCGATATACAGATAGATGTTGTCATCCTTACATACAATCTTATCTGTAGGCAGTTCATACTTCGTCACTTCTTTAGAAGTCTCCAGAATCTCCTCGAAGATCCTCGTATCATCACTCTTCAACTGTTGATATAACTTGATATCCTTCACTTCAATCCCGTCAATACGAGGCAGTCCCTCAATCAATGCTGAGGATTCCAGTACGACCAGCCCTTCTTTATCAAAATAATCATAGTTATCCCCATTCCGGACATAACCTACAATTGGCTTTTCCTCCACCTTAACATTCACAATCCACGGTGCTTTCAGTCCAACCTTCATACTCTCAAAACAAGGCAGCACCTCTCCCTTGCCCAGAGCATATTTGCCCACAATATACAACGCATTGATCGAATACTGATCATTCTGCACCGAATCCACAATCTCCTGATCCGAACAATACTCATTTCCACTAATCTCTATCTTCTGTACATAAAAGAGAAGCACAATCCCCAAAGCAATAATCGCAACTCCCAGCACCAGCACAACAAACGCATACAGACGATGCGACTTCTTCTTTTTCTTCTGTACCTTCTCCATCTCTTCCTGCTCCAAATTACCCATCTTAAACTCCTACTAATCTACTTCCCTATTTTACACATTCTTATTCTCGTGACATATTCTGCCCTTATAAATTTTCACCATTCCATACCACAACTCAATTTACATGCGCCCCACAACCTCAATGTATCCCCTCCGACTCCTTCCACTGCTACTCCCCCCGCTATCCTTGTCAATGCACAGCAGTTTCAAGAGGCAGTATATTCCTAAGCAAACAATCAAGGGGCGCTCTTAATGGAGGTGAAATCCACTGCTTACGGAGACTTAGGCACGAAGGCTCTCCTGAGTGTCTTAGTCGCAGTTGGCAGTTAGTTCACCGCAATGTTGCCCCGTTTGCGTGGAATATACTGCCCCTTGGAACTGCGTCCCTTGCCAAGATACACTCCTTATTTTACCAAAGATGATACACTGAGTACAAGCCCCATTTCCACCAAAAGGAATACCACCGAGGTTCCCCCATAACTAATGAAGGGCAGCGTAATCCCCGTATTCGGTATTGTATTCGTAACCACCGCTATGTTTAAGATCACCTGGATCATCATATGTCCCATCGCTCCCGAAGCGATCAAGGCTCCAAACAGATCCTTCGCATGGGTTGCAATCACGAAGAACCGCCAGATCAGAATCAGGAAGAGAAGCATAATGAATCCCGCCCCAAAAAGCCCCAGTTCCTCACAGATAATCGAGAATATCATATCATTCTGCGCCTCCGGAACGAACCCCAGTTTCTGAATGCTCTGTCCAAGCCCCCGCCCGAACAGCCCTCCGGAACCGATCGCATACAGTCCCTGCAGTGTCTGGAATCCTTTTTCATAGGCTTCCGGATTTCTCCAGATTGCCAGCCGTTCAAGCCTGTAACTTTCCAGTGCCAGGAATATGGTCATGAATCCGATTCCTAGGGCCCCCATGAACACGAACTGCCCATACTTGGGACTTGCCACGAAGATCAGGATGACCGCAATTCCCAGGATAATAATCGCCGTGCTTAAGTTATTGGCTCCCACCAGCGCCACAATCGGCAGAACCATCACCATAATCTTAATCATGGTTCGCATCTTCCCCATGTCTTTGGAATTCTTTGTCACCATATAAGCAAGGAACAAGATGACCGCAACCTTGGCGAATTCTGACGGCTGAAAAGAAAAAGGTCCCAAAGACAGCCATCTTTTGGACCCATTATACTCATCACCTATGAACAGGACTGCCACTGACAGCAAAATCGCCGTAAAATATCCAAGCACAGCCACATGTTTCCATATATGATAATCCATATTGGCGACCACAAACATTCCGGCAATTCCAAGCAGCGTTGCGAATGCCTGCTTCTTCAGATAGTAGAAAGAATCATGGAACTTCACTTCGCCATTATACGCGCTTGTGCTGTACAGGATCACCAGACCCATGAGCACAAGCAGAAATAACGCAGCAAGAAGTGTATAATCATACCTTCTGTTATTAGACTGTGTCAATATATGCCACTCCTTATAAGGAATTTACAATCTCTTTAAACTTCTCTCCACGTACTTCATAACTCGGGAACATATCCCAACTTGCACAGGCAGGTGACAGCAGTACCGCATCTCCAGGTTCTGCAGTCTTCGCTGCCATCAACACCGCTTCCTCGAAGGTATCTGCGAATACATAGTCTTTGAATCCACACGCATCTGCATCTTTGGCAATCTTTTCCTTCGTTGCACCAAGCAGGATCAACTTCTTAACCTTGCCATCGAAACTTTCAATCCATTCGGTATAGACAGAATCCTTATCATACCCGCCGCCAAGCAGCACCGTCGGACGATTCATCGCCTGAATTCCCTTGATCGCGGCATCCGGATTCGTTCCCTTGGAATCATTATAATATGCGACTCCATTCTTCTCTGTTACATACTCGATCCGGTGTTCTACACCCTTGAACGCCTGAATGCTCTCACGGATGACATCCATCGGCACACCATAGACTGCAGCCATCGCGACCGCAGCCATCACGTTCTCATAATTATGAGTTCCTAACAACTGCAGGTCAGACACATGGCAGACCTTTACCGGCTCCCCATTATGATAGATGATATTGCCATCTTCAAGATAGATTCCTTTCTCTAGTTTACGCTGGCTGCTGAAATATAGAACCTGAGCCTTCACATTATTTCCAAATTCTCTTGTTAATTCATCTTCATAATTCAGGATACAGTAATCCTCTTCCGTCTGATTCCTGGCAATATTCTTCTTGGCATTTACATACGCCTCCATTGTATGATGGCGATTCAGATGATCCGGCGTAAAGTTCAGAATCGCGCTGACTCTCGGGCAGAATTCCTCGATCGTCTCCAACTGAAAACTGCTCATCTCAGCCACAACGATGGTATCATCATTCATCTCGGATGCAACCGTTGTATACGGATTGCCGATATTGCCGACCACGTATACATTGTCCTGATAATTCTTCATAATCTCGCCGAGAAGAGTGGTTGTTGTCGTCTTGCCATTCGTTCCGGTGATTGCAAGCACGCTCCCCTTGCCCAACTGATATGCCAGTTCAATCTCACCGATGATCCGGATACCTTTCTCTCTCATCGCATTTACAATCGGAAGATCCGTAGGTACGCCTGGACTTAGGATTACCATATCCAGGGTATCTATCAGTTCCTGTGGGCATACACCGATCACAATCCCTGCCTTACTCTCTTCTCCCAGTTTTCTGCGCAGATCTTCTTCTTTTAATTTCTCATTACCATCATAGAGTACCACCTCTGCCTGATGTTCCTCTAACAGTTTCGCCGCTCCGATTCCACTGATTCCTGAGCCGAACACCAGAACCTTCTTCTTAGCCACTTCCATATCGTTTCCTCCTACATAGCCATCAATGCGATCAGGCAGAGCAGTGCTGTGATAATGGAGAATACCGCCACTACTCTTGTCTCTGACCAGCCACACAATTCAAAATGATGATGTATCGGCGCCATCTTAAAGATACGCTTGCCGCCGGTCTTCTTAAAATATGTCACCTGTATCATAACTGACAGAACTTCTACCAGATAAATCAGTCCCACGATCAGAATAAATATCGGCATCTGAAGCATATATGCCGCAGATGCAACGAATCCTCCCAGTGCCAGAGAACCCGTATCTCCCATGAACACGCTCGCCGGATATACGTTAAACAGAAGGAATCCAAGCAGCGCACCTACTACCGCACAGGTAATCGGCTCGATTCCGCTCTTGGTTCCGATGGCAACCACTGTAAAGAAGGTTGCGACCAGCACCGTCACGCTGGAAGCAAGACCATCCAGACCATCCGTAAAATTCACGCCATTCACCGTACCGATCACCGCGAAGAACATCAGCGGAATTGCAAGCCAGCCGATATCCAGATATTTGCCGCCTGAGAATGGAATCAGCATTGCCAGCGGCACTTCCGTGAATCTCACCATATAGAATGCGAATACCGCCGTTACTACAATCTGCAGCGCCATCTTCTGCTTCGGATACAGTCCATCAGACCGTTTCATTACAACTTTCAGATAATCATCCAGGAATCCGATCAGACCGAATCCCAATGTCACAAACAGAATCGGAATGATCTGCGGATAATCCTTAATATAGAATACCGATGTGATTACCACACTTAAGAGGATGATCACTCCTCCCATGGTCGGAGTACCTGCTTTCTTAAGATGAGACTTCACGCCATCTTCTCTCTCCGTCTGACCCATCTTCAACTTTCGAAGCACCGGGATAATCAATGGTCCCATAATCACACTCAACGCAAATGCTATCAATACTGGAATAAATACTTTATAATCCATACATCCACCTCTTTGTTTCTTTCGTTAATTAATCTTTTCTCAACTTAAATAGTATACTTCATTTCCTACTCTTTTTCAATGCCAAGATAGGGTAATACGCTCTCAAATATATTCCGAACCACCGGAGCCGCAATGGTTCCGCCGTAATACACTCCCTGCGGATTGTAGATCACACACATTCCTAACACCTGCGGATCATCTGCCGGAGCAAACCCAATAAAGGAAGAGATATACTTATTCGCACTCCTCGGGAGCGTCTGGGAGGTAGCCGTCTTTCCGCCGATCTGATAGCCCTCAATATATGCATTCTTTCCGGAACCTTCTGACACAACACTCTCAAGCAGCATACGCATGGTAGCGGAAGTCTCCGAAGATACAATATTCTTCTTCTCGTCATATTGGAACTTTTCCACTTCATTTCCATCTGCATCCAGAACCCGCACGCCAAAATGCGGCGTCACCCTTCTGCCTCCGTTAATCAGAGAACTTACAGTCGCTGCCATCTGTACAGGCGTAACCTGGAAAGACTGCCCAAAACTCATAGTTGCAAGTTCCACCAATCCAACATTTTCTTTTTTGTGCATAATCGTACCGGCTTCTCCCGGAAGATCCACCCCGGTCAGATCCATCAGACCAAACTGCTTAAAATATTTATAAAAATTGTCAACACCAAGCCTTAATCCAATATCAATAAAAACAGGATTGCAGGAATTCTGAATTCCCTGAACAAAGGTCTCAGCACCATGCCCGCCTACTTTATGACACCGTATCTTACGGTCTTCTACCACCCTGTATCCGGGGCAGCTAAAGTTATCTTCAAGATGGACGACTCCCTCCTCCAGGCATGCCGATGCAGTGATGATCTTGAATGTGGATCCCGGTTCATAAGTATCATTGATACAGCCATTTCTCCACATCTGATTCAGCGCATCCTGCTTCTTCTCATCCGATAGATTCTCGCCATCCTCACCCGTATTCAGGGTAAATGGCTCATTCAGATTGAATT
Organism: Bariatricus sp. SGI.154; assembly: GCF_050313795.1. Lineage (NCBI taxonomy): Bacteria > Bacillati > Bacillota > Clostridia > Lachnospirales > Lachnospiraceae > Bariatricus > Bariatricus sp. SGI.154. The sequence goes on along the minus strand of NZ_JBNPMC010000003.1, from coordinate 137,774 downwards.
CCGGGACATTGACCATGGCAAGGATCTCTCCATTCTGCGGGTTCATAAGCAGGATTGCGACTTTATCCGCCTGTTTTTCCTCCATCACCTTCTCCGCCATCTGCTGCGCATACATCTGGATATTATAATCCAGACTAATCTGCAGAGTGTTCCCGGCAACTGGCTCTACCCGATCCTCCGCAATGCCATCCAGTTCCACACCCCTTGCATCCGTCGTCGTTAATATCGTTCCATCAATCCCCTTCAGGTATTCTTCATACTTTACCTCAAGGCCGATGATTCCCTGGTTATCTCCCCCTGTGAATCCTAAAACCTTAGAAGCCAGTTCATTATACGGATAATACCGCTTAAAATCCTCATCCACCTTCACGCCATCCAACTCCATATTGCGGATTGCATCCCCAACCGATTTATCCACATTCGTCTTGATTCTCTCCATAGAAGACACCTTTTCCACTCTTTTACGCACCGTCTCCTCGTCCATCTCAAGCGCCTCAGACAGTGCTTTGATTACTTTCTCCGGCTCCTTCACCTGGCTGTGGATGACTGATATGGTGCATACCGTCTTATTCGTTGCCAGTACTTCTCCGGTTGCATCCAGAATCTCTCCTCTTGCCGCCTTAATATCCCGTTCTCTCTCATGGAGATCTTCTGCTTTCTTCTGATAATATTCTGCATCAAATATCATCAGATATACCAGCCTGCCGATCAATGACAGAATCATCACCATTGCACAGAAGAATACCACCAGAATCTTTTTCTTATTATATGTTTTATTCTTCATAATAAAAAACCTCGCAAAAGCCGTTTTTATAACTTATTATGGCTTTTGCAAGGTTATTCTGCTAATTCTCAGTATTTTGTACATCTCCTGCGGATTTCTCAACGCCAAGATATGGAAAGATCTCCGTCATGATCTCAGACGCAAGTTGTGTCGCATAGCCGCTGTTCGCCTGGGATGCCGCATTCGGCTCGTCAATGACTACATACACCATGACCTCCGGATTCTCCTGGGGCGCATAACCGATAAAGGATACCAGATATTTTCCCTGATTACGCGGCTGCTTCTCCGCCGTACCTGTCTTTCCTCCGACATCATACCCTTCGACTGCCGCCGAAGAGCCTGTACCTTCTTCTACAACTCCCAGCATATAATCCTTGATAATCTCACTGGTCTCCTTCGATATTGTCTTCTTAAGCAGTACCGGATCTTTATTCTCTGTCACATTGCCATTCTCATCCTGTATCTGTTTCACTACATGCGGCTTATAATAATCTCCGCCATTGATCAGCGAACAGAACGATGCTGCAAGCTGCGTCATCGTCACATTAAAGTTCTGACCGAATGAATTCGTTGCCAGACTGGCTGCGTCCATATTCTCAGCCTCGTACAGAAGTCCAACGCCTTCACCCGGAAGGTCGATTCCTGTATATGCCCCGAAGCCGAACAGCCTTTGGTATCTGCAGAATTCTTCTGTTCCCAGCGCCTGACCGATCTCCATCAACGCAACGTTACAGGAATTCTCCAACGATCTCTTCAACGTCTGTGGACCATGTCCTTCACGATTACTACAGTGGATATCATGATCGCCCACATGCTTCACACCGCCGCAGACATAACTTTCCTCTCCCGTCAGTATTCCCGTCTCCAGACCTGCCGCAATGGTAAACGGCTTGAACGTGGAACCCGGCTCATACACTTCACTTACGCAGAAATTATTCCACCGCGCACTCAAAAGTTCTATCTTAATATCATCTACCGTCTTTTTCTTTCCAGTTTCTTCAGTTTCTTCTTCAGCCATTGCTTCCAATTCCTCTTCCGAAAATGATTCAATATATTCTCTTGGATTATTCAAATCATAATTCGGATAGGACGCTTCCGCCAGAATCTCTCCATTCTGCGGATTCATGACCATGACCGCCGTATTCTTACTTCCCTCTCCAGGCGTCGCCTCATCCTTATGCGCTTCATTAAATGCAAGCACATGCTTCTCTACGATGCTCTGCACCTGAAGATCTATCGTTGATACAATCGTATTTCCATTCACTGGTTCCTTGACCGTCCGTTCAAAGGAAGACCCTTCATCCAGATACCCATACTCTCTTCCGTCTGTCCCATTCAGGATGGAATTATAAGCGGCTTCAATACCATTGCTTCCTACATTACCGCCTACAGTAAAACCAATCACATCACTGGCCAGCGTATGATACGGATACTTTCTGACGTAATCGTCTTCCAGCCAGATTCCCTTGACATCCGGATACTTCTCGTTATCCTCGTCAATTGCTTCAAACTTCTGGGCAGTCTCATAATCTACCCCTTTCAGAAGGATATTATATCTGCTGGACGGCTTCTCTTCGATCAGTTCCCGCACCTCATCCTCCTCGATTCCGAAGCAGTCTTTCAGCACTTCTATGGTCGGTTCAATATAATCCTTCTTACTGGTCATAACCTTCACATCCAGGATCACATTATATACTCTCTCGCTGGTTGCCATTTTCGTGCCGTTGCGGTCTACAATGTCTCCCCGCTTGAACGGAATCGTCCTGCTGTCATACTGCTGCTGATCCAGAACGGTCTTCGTATACTCCGCACCGTTGGATGCATTAATATACGTGATTCTTCCCACTAAGAAAACAAAAGCTAGTATAATTGCTCCAAATAGCATTACTAGCTTTTTCTGCATGATTTTTGAAAATTTTTTCTTAAAAAAAGTCTTTGTCCTTCTAGCCATAATTCACCTATCTCGCACTATTGTCCGATTGGGCAAGGACTCCATCCTCCGGGATATCCTCATACTGCTTCACATAATCAGTCGCCGGATTGTCATATTCTACAATCTGCTCCGGAGAAGCATAGACCATCCCCAGTTCATTCTGAGCCTTGTCCCTGATCTCGTCCAGATTCACAGAATCCATCACTGCGTTATACTTGGTATTATTTTCTTCCCTCAGATTCGCCAGTTCCTCCTGCATCGCCGTAATATTCTTAGAACGGCTGGTAATGCGGGACTGTAACTGCACATAGTTCACACATACGATCAATGCCATCAGTGCTGCTACCGTCAGGAAGATTACATAAGCAGAGTTCATATGGAGTGCTTGTCTCCTGTTCTTGCGAACCTGTCTGCTTGCTCTTTTTCTCGGTTTCTCGGGTGACTTTTCATGACGTCTTGGCTCTGACACCGGTTTTGTCACCGTGTTGCCATACACATACATCTGTGATGATGCACCGCTTGTCCTACTGTACTGTCTGCTGCTATACTGTCTGCTGTTTCCTGAATATTCACGTCTCGCTGCCATGTACGTCACCCCTTTCCATTAATTTATAACCCTACCGACGTTCAAAGATCCGAAGTTTGGCGCTCTTAGAACGGCTGTTATACTCCAGTTCCTCTTCACTTGGCAGAATCGGTTTTCTAGTAACAATACTCCCCTTTGAGACTTTTCCGCATACACATACGGGAAAATCCGGCGGACAGGTACACGGATTCTCATTCTTCTTGAATGCACTCTTTACAATCCTGTCCTCCAACGAATGGAATGTAATAATACATAACCTTCCACCCGGATTCAGTAATTCAATCATATCGTCCAATGAGTCTCTTAGAACTTCTAACTCCCTGTTCAGTTCAATACGGATAGCCTGGAACGTCCTCTTCGCCGGATGTCCAGACTTCTTCTGATACTTCATTGGTATGGCCTGTCTGATAATGTCTGTCAACTGGCCAGTTGTTTCGATGGGTTCCTTACCGCGCGCTGCTACGATATGCTTGGCAATATTCTTGGCAAACTTATCCTCCCCGTAGTCTCTGATCACGCGGTAGAGATCCATCTCACTGTAGTCATTGACGATGTCTCTGGCTGTCATCTTCTGACGTGTATCCATCCGCATATCCAGAGGTGCATCTTCTCGATAGGAGAATCCCCGTTCTGCCGTATCTAACTGATAGGATGATACGCCCAGATCAAGAATGATCCCATCAACCTTGTCAATTCCTAATTCACGGAGCCGCGACTTCATATCACAATAGTTGCTCCTGACTATCGTGACTTTCTCCCCGAAGTCTTTTAATCGGTTGCCTGCAGCCTCGATGGCCGCTGCGTCCTGGTCTATTCCTACAATACTCCCCTTTGTGCTTAGGCGCTTACACACTTCATAACTGTGTCCGCCTCCACCAAGCGTGCCATCTACATAGATGCCATCCGGCTTGATGTGCAATCCATCAATTGTCTCATATAAAAGTACTGACTTGTGTTCGAATTCCATATCTTCTCCCTCTAGATACTGAATCCGCTGGCTTCCATATCAGATGCAATATCTTCTATGTTCATTTCCACTTCAGCATTCTTTTCATCCCATCTTGCCTTGTCCCAGATCTCGGCACGTCTCCCCATACCGATGAACACGACCTCTTTATCCAGATGTGCGAATTCTCTGAGAACGGAAGGGATGAGAGTTCTACCTTGCTTATCAAGGTCGCCGTCTGTTGCACTTCCCTGAAAGAAATATGCAAAAGCACGGGCTTTTTTATCTGTGGTGGTTGGTAAGGCGTTCAGTTTCTCTTCGAAGGTGTTCCATTCGTCTTCCGGGTATACATATAAGCAATTCTCCATTCCTTTTGTTATGACGAAATTCTCCCCTAGATCGTCACGAAACTTTGCCGGAATGATTAATCTGCCCTTGGCGTCAATATTATGACTATACTCCCCTTTCAACATTAGAACTCACCTTCTTCCAAGTGGCTCCACTTTTCTACCACTTCGTTCCACTTTTCACCACTTTCTACCACTTGAAACCATTGTAAACTACTTTTTTACTGATTTCAAGACCTTTTTATGAATTTACGCAAAAAAAGAGAGAGCAGAAAAATCTCTACTCTCAACTTATTGTTCTCTTAATGATATCATCTATTCACCCGCACTATCCAACTCGGCAATTCCGCTGAACATGCTCGTCACCGCCGAATAATCTATCTGCGCCTCTGCTTTTGGCTTGTTAGATTCATAAGTTCCATACGCAGAATATCCAATCCATCCAATCAGCGCAAGTCCTATGATACCTACCGCACATTTGCGAAGAGCATTCTGGATCTTCTCTTTCTTCATATTCTTCTTGCGGTTTGCTTTTTCTTTTTTATATCTGTCTACTTTTTCCTGACTCATGTCTTTCCCGTGCTCCTTCTATATTATGTCCATGCCATATCAGCAGTGCAGGTCTGCACCACCGCAAGACTTATTATACCATATTCCAGGAAATTACACAACTACAATTATACCTCCGTCAGCCGCATACATGCTGCTGATTCCCGCCGTATCCAGAATCACCACATTCTTAAATTCTGCTCTTTCCACCAGTAACTCTTTCACATACTTTGCTCTTTCCGGACAATTACAGTGGGAAATAGCAAGAATCTTCTCTTTGGAATTCTTAAGATTCTTCACAATCTCATCCACCATCTTAGCCAATGCCTTCTTAACGCCCCTGGCCTGCCCCAACTGCTGGATCATACCCTCCGGAGTAGAACCCATAACCGGCTTAATATTAAGCGCAGTAGCGACCACCGCTTTCAAGCCCGTCAGTCTTCCATTCTTCCTCAATGTATCCAGCGTCTCTAATACAAAATACGTATGCTGCTCTTCAATATATGCTTCTACGGTCTCGATAATCTCCGAAAAACTCATCCCTTTTTCTTCACACTCCGCAATCTTCATGGCAATCAGTGTCTCGCCTATGGACGCAGAACATGAATTAAATACATGAATATCCTTCTCGCCATACTCTTCATGATACAGATTCTTGCCAAGCACTGCGCTGTTATAAGAACCACTCAGTTCCGCAGACAGGGTAACTGCATATACATGATCCGCGTCACAGCGATACCCTTCCATATAACGCTCCGGCGAAGGACAGGAAGACTTCGGACATTCCGGTGATGCTGCTACAATCTTTAAGAATTCTGCCTGATCAAATGTCTCATCATCAACAATATGATGACCACCTACATCTATCTGCAGCGAAGCCGTCTCAAAACATCCAGATGACTTCATCTCATCTGTCAACTCCCCACAACTGTCCACAATAATCTTATAACTCATATCGTTCCTCCCATCATGCCAACATCCGAAACGTCCTGGCATGTCATTTGCTTCTATAATATGTAGTTTTGGATACTACATGAGTTATCATAGCACATTTATACTAGAAAGAAAAGCCTTTTATTCATTGATTTTAATTCTTCTTGATACTCCTAACGCAATTCCCATCTCTGCCATTAAAAATAAGCTGGCTGTACCTCCATAACTGATGAACGGCAGCGTAATTCCCGTATTCGGAATCAGGTTACTGACAACCGCTATATTCAGGATCACCTGCAAAGCAATGTGGGTAAAGATTCCTGTCATGATCAGCGAGCCATACATATCCGGCGCATTCTGGGCAATAAACATCAGGCGGTATAGCAGAAGACCGAATAATACCAGCACCATGATCGCGCCGAATACTCCTAACTCCTCACATACTGCCGAAAGTATCATATCATTCTGCACCTCCGGAATGACCATCTTCTGTGCACTGTTTCCCAGTCCTTTCCCGAAGAAGCCGCCGGAACCAATCGCATATAACCCCTGCAAAGTCTGATATCCATAATCCGACGCATATTCCTCCGGATTCAGCCACACGATAATACGGCGCAGACGGAAATTCCCACTGTTCTCAAGCACTGCTCCAAGAATCTTAACCATAATCAGAAGGATTGCCATCCCCGCTCCTGCAATTGCCAGAAATGGCTTCGTCTTCGGATGCACCACGAAGATCATAATACAGGTAATACCCATAACAATAATTGCCGTACTTAAGTTATCCGTCAGGAACAGGACACAGGCAGATGAAAAACCGCCCCACAATAACACCTGTACAATCCCCCTGAGCGTCTTAACCTCCTTACCCATGTTACAGATCAATGCCGGAATCAACAATATCACCGCAATCTTGGCAATCTCTGCCGGCTGCAGCTGCTGGTCGAACGGCAACTTGATCCACCTCTTGGCACCATTTACTTCCTTTCCAAGCGGCGTCTGTACCAATGCCATCATGAACACCGAGAAATAATAGATTCCCTTCGACCACTTAATATAGATATGATAGTCAATCTTCTGAACAATATACATGCCTGCGAATCCTGCCACATAGAATATCACCTGTCTCTTAAAATAGTGCATACTATCTCCATAAGTCACAAGTGCGCTGTATGAACTGGTACTATACAGCATGACCAGCCCAAAGCATATCAGGGCAATCAATACGGTCAGCAGATTATAATCAAAATAGCGGACTGTATTTGCATGGATCTTAGGTTTTGTCCTCGTCTTTTTATTTTTTTTCGTTTCTTGTTTTATTGCCATCCTATTTACACTCCAATCGTATCTATTATACTCAGATATGCCGACAAAAACAACCGTCAAAAATCGAAAGGATGCACCATTTAGCCGATTTTCCATACAATATTATTGCAAACATTCTATGGAAGGAGTATCACATATGCCGAATTATCGCTATAATACACCGGATTATATGCGGCGAAATAACTATAGCAGGCAGACAGGCGCAGCAAATCAAGCCACCTCGTGTCCGTCCGCCGCATGTGCATCCAATTCCTGTTCATCCAAGCCCACAAGAACCTGCTGTGATAAGAGGAATGAGTATGACGAGTTAAGAGGAATGCCAATCGCTATGGCTTACGTGCCATGGCAGAAATGGTGCAGTCTATATGAAGCAGAAAAAGGCCTAAAACGGGGAACCATCTTCGAAGAACTGGATAAACCATTCAAAGGAATAGGAGGTTGCTGCAGATGACAGAGAACAAGCCAAACCGCCGGGAATTATTAGAATGGATCAATGTAGTCAGTTTCGCGGTTGATGATGTCAAGCTGTTCTTGGATACGCATCCCTGCGATGCCGAAGCATTGGAATATTTTGACGAATTCAAAAAACAGAGGGTCGAAGCATTAAAAGAATATGCCAGATACTATGGTCCGCTGACCCTAGACACTGCCAGCACATCAGCAGAACGCTGGGGCTGGATCAACGAGCCATGGCCGTGGCAGGAAGGGGGATGCTAAGTTATGTGGAATTATGAGAAACGATTACAGTACCCAGTAAAGATCACACAGACGAATCCGAAGATTGCACAGGTTATTATCACGCAATTCGGTGGACCGGACGGCGAACTCGCCGCCTCCATGCGTTACCTCTCCCAGAGATACACCATGCCTTATAGCGAAGTCACTGGAATTCTGACAGACATCGGAACGGAAGAACTTGCCCACATGGAGATGATCTGCGCCATCGTCCACCAACTCACCCGTGACCTGACTCCGGAAGAACTAGAGAAATCCGGCTTCGACAAATACTACGCAGACCACACGCTTGCACTGTGGCCACAGGCCGCCAGCGGCGCCCCATGGACGGCAACCTATTTCCAATCCAAAGGCGATCCCATCACGGACCTTCATGAAGACATGGCTGCTGAACAGAAAGCAAGAACCACCTACGATAACATCCTGCGTCTGGTCAAAGACCCTGAGATCTGCGAGCCGATCCGCTTCTTAAGGCAGCGCGAGATTGTCCACTACCAAAGATTCGGCGAAAGCCTCAGGATTGTCCAGGATCACTTAGATAGTAAGAACTTCTACGCAATCAATCCGGAATTCGATCTAAGATCCGGACACAGATAATCTTCTTACCTTCTTCATAATATAAAAAAGGGAACTGTACCCATTACTTAGCGTACAGTTCCCCATCTTCTGTTATCTCATTCGCATGAATACAATCAATCCGGCTACTACCACAATTGCAAGCGCAAGTATAATGATCGGTGCTTTGGACATCTTCTCATCTTCCTCGTCATCCAAATCATCAATGAAATCTTCTTCAATCTCTTCTTTGCGTTTTGGTTTTTTCTTTTTGCTCTTCCCATCTCCTACGGCAAGCATCTCGTCATAGGCTTTGCGCATCTCATCCTCACGCTTCTGGCGTACATGCTTCGGCGGTATATTGGAATACTTCTGCTCTTCCTGGGTCTCATCATCTTCCTTCTTCGCACTCTGAACCTTCTTCTGTGGAACTTTGAACTTCTTCTTACAATTATAGCACAAAAGGTAATTCGGATCTTTCTTTCCTGGCCTTAATTCCTGGCCGCATATTGGACATTTCATTAGAATGTGCCCCTCCTCATAGCGTAAATTTCTCACAATCTTATGCTGTCATTCAGGCAGCACTCACGTATGCTGCTATTATACTACATTTGACAGGAAATATCAAAAAAATCATGGAAATTTCTTTTATTTCATGTAACAGTTCAGCCATAAGCCGGATTGTGGGTGAATCATGCTTGCATGAATGAACACACGATCCGACTTATGAGCGGAGCGCCATTTTATGAGCAAAAATAGCTGCGTAGCAGCGGAGAAGCATCGTAGATGCGTTTTGCGAATGGCGCGGGCTGAACTGTTACTATTTCATTATTTTCTGAATAGTATCGCATAATTCATCCACGACTTCCATATTCCCTTCTCTAATATCGTCCACCACACAGCTGTGAATATGATTCGCAAGCAGTTTCTTGTTAAATGCATTCAACGCGGCCTGTATCGCCGTAACCTGAGTCAGGATATCAACACAGTACCTCTCATCTTCCACCATCTTCTTCACGCCTCTGACCTGACCTTCCACACGGTTAAGCCTGTTGATCAGATCTCTATACTCTTTATCCTCCCTGTGCTTCATTCTCTCTGCACAGCATTTCTTCTCTTCCATGACGCCCCTCCTTTGCTATCACAGCCGATATCAATCCATACCCTATGCGGGTATTATATCTTTATGCTCATCTTTTGTCAACAAAGATCCATCCAAAGCAAGACATAGCAGTCCTGTGGTCTGCTATGTCTTATCCATTCTCTAATCTTGATTCTGCTTATCTTGAGCCTTCTCCAAGTGTAACTTCTACATCACTGCTTTCATATTCTCCATTATTACCCGGCGTCGCAATCGTCAGAGTTACTTTTTCACCCACTTTATAATACTGAAGCTGCTCTTGCAAGGCTTCCATACTATTGACAGAAGTACCATTAATTGCAGTAATGACAGATCCTTTCGTGATTCCCGCTTTATCTGCACCGCCTCTGGAGATCACGTTAGAGACATAGACGCCTGTCGGCATATTATACATCTGAGAAGTATCTTCTGTTACATCCACTCCTTCAATGCCGATATACCCTCTCTCATTCTCTGCAACTTTGGTTCTGGTCTCCTGATTCATCAGATTCTCAATCGTATCCTGTGCCTGAGATATCGGAATTGCATATCCCATGCCTTCTACCGCATCCGTTGCAACCTTTGCAGTATTAATTCCAATCACTTCGCCTTTGGCATTCAGCAACGCACCGCCACTGTTTCCAGGGTTGATCGCCGCATCCGTCTGAAGCATGTCGCCTTCAATTCCATCCATCTGTCTGCTTGTTGCAGAGATAATTCCGGAAGTAACAGACTGTCCGTAACCAAGAGCATTTCCAATCGCAATCGCTGATTCTCCAACCTGTAACTGCGTGGAATCTCCCATCGTCGCAACTGCGATCTCCTTCATCGTATTCTCCGGAATCTTGCTGATATCAACTGCCACAACAGCCAGATCCTTATTCGGGTCGGTTCCCTTTACATTCGCCTCCACACTTTCTTCATCAATAAATGAAACGGTTAATGTGTCACAGCCTTCTACCACATGATTATTCGTTACAACCAGAAGTTCCGAATCGTTCTGCCCGATGATAATACCAGATCCCACACTCTTGCTTTCCTGTTCCTGGATGCCTCCAAAGAAATTCTGCACCTGCTGAACGCTCATGTTTGTAATGGATACTACTGACGGCATTGCATTCTTAGCAATCTCAGCCACATCGGAAGATACCTTGCTGTCTGCAGAAGTTGTAAGTTTCGCATTGCTTACCGTCTCTGTCTTCTTCGCAGTCTTACTGTCATCTGCACCAAGCACCTTTCCCGCCACAATATTGCTGGTCTGAAACGCCGCACTTGCAACTAATCCAAAGACAAGACCAAGACATGCCGTTTTCACCCACTTCGGTGTTCCCTTTTTCTTACGTGGCTCCTTATGATTATAGTTCTGATTCTCTCCATTCATATTAGACTGATTCTGCTGATTCGAATCCTGTCCCGGTGTATAGTAAGTATATTGGTTATCCATATTAATGACTCCTTTCGTCTTATGATCTTTTGTTTATTTCTTTTTTGTTTATGTTAGTAGTCTACCGCCAAATTGTGTTCAAACTGTGATAGAAAGGTGACAAAATCATTAAATCACCAACAAATTAAGGGACTGGAACTTCTACATTCCAATCCCTTGCTCTTATGTCTCATCCTCGCGCTCTAACATCCAAGTTCAGTTCTGATGGCTTCTTCCTCTCCTTTCAGAGAACCTTGTACCATCTCAGGCTTGCCGCCGCCCCTTCCTTCGAACACAGCATTCAGCCTCTTGCTGAGTTGTCGCACATCTTCTGTCCTGCTGCCAATCACATAACGGTAACCTTCCATATTATTTCCGGCAAATACAGCACATACTTTCGCTCCTCTGTCAAGGACCAGATTCATCAGTTCCCGCGGTGCATTTCCCGAGAGTTCCGAATCAAACACGGAGATCACATCCGACTCCAACGGAATCTCTGCCGCCCGATATGCCAGCAGCCTCTGCCAGAGGGATGCAAGTTTCCCTTTCAAACGATTCTGTTCCTCCTTCAGGTGTCCGACAGCATCTGCAATCTCATACTCTTTCGCACAGAGAAGAGCCGAGATCGCCTTGGTATTCTCGTCCTTCTTCTCATAATCTCTCAGCGCACGTATGCCGCAAAGCATGGTGATACGTTCTCCGCCTTTATAGTTCACCATATTCACCAGTTTGATAAGCCCTATCTCACCTGTCTTATCCACGTGGGGCGCGCAGCAGGCACAGACATCATATCCCGGAACCGTTACAATACGCACCTGTCCTTCAATCTCAATCTTGCTTCGGTACTTAAGATTCTTTAATTCCTCTTTGGAAGGATAAGTTACCTGTATATCCAGATTCTGAAAAACCGCTCGGTTCGCTTCCCACTCAATCTCTTTCAACTCTTCTCTGGTAATCGGTCCATTAAAATCCATCGTGCAATAATCCGCCCCCAGATGGAAGCCTACATTCTCATATCCGAATCTTGCATGTATAAGCCCCGATACAATATGCTCGCCCGTATGCTGCTGCATCTTCTCAAAACGCTCATTCCAACGGATTCTGCCTGTCACGACCGTTCCCACTTCCACTGGCGATTTCGTCGTATGATAGATGATGCCTTCCTTCTCATGGACATCCAGCACTTCCACATCATCCAGATACCCTGTATCTGCATACTGTCCGCCTCCCTCCGGAAAGAACGCAGTCTGATCCAGCACAACTTTATAGCTATCATCCATGTTCTCACATGCGAGCACCTTCGCCTGAAATTCCTTCAGGTGGCTGTTTTGATAGAATAACTTCTCCGTCATCGCCTACATCCTCTCCGGCGCTTCGAATCCCAGCACATCAATACAAGATTCCAATACTTGCTTCGTAAGCATCAGCAGTGCGATATAACTCTTCTGCTTCGCCTCGTCTTCTTCTGCCAGTATCTTCGTCTCATGATAGAAACGGTTGAATGCATTGGCAAGATCATAGATATAGGCACAGATCTTATGCGGTGCCAGTTCTTCATATGCATTCTCCATTACTTCATTATATTTCAAGACCTCCAGCATCAGCGCCTTCTCGCTCTCATTATGAGCGCCAGAAAGCCGAAGCCCTTCCACAGATTTTCCCTCTGCCTGATATTTATTCAAAATAGACTTGATACGCACAATTGTATATAAGATGTACGGTCCTGTATTTCCCTCGAAAGACGTAAAGCGGTCTACATCGAATACATAATCCTTGGACGCCTGATTAGACAGATCGCCATACTTAATCGCAGACAATCCTACAATCTTCGCAGTCTCCCTCGCCTCTTCTTCGGCAACCGTACGGTTCTCGGCAATCTTCTTATACATCTCTTCCGCAATCTCTGCAATCAGATCCTCCAGACGCATCACGCCGCCTTCTCTGGTCTTGAATGGCTTGCCATCCTTTCCATTCATCGTTCCAAAGCCTAAGAACTTAAGATCTGTTTCCTGCGGCAAGATGCCTGTCTTCTTCGCCGCACGGAACACCTGTACAAAATGCAGTTCCTGACGTTTATCCACAACATAGATGATCTTGTCCGGTTTATAGTCCGCCTCTCTTTGTACCATAGTCGCAAGGTCTGTCGTCCCGTACAAAGAAGCACCGTCAGACTTCTGAATCATACACGGTGGGATCTCCTTTGTGTCAGTCTCTTCTTTCACATCGATAACAAGAGCACCCTCGTCAATATGTGCATGTCCTTCCTTCTTCAGACGCTCGATCATATCCGGAATATAAGCCTGGGCATCAGACTCGCCCTTCCACAGGTCGAATCCCACATTCAGATTCGCATAATTCTTCTTAAGATCTGAAACTGACACATTCATAATATGATTCCAGATCGCAGTATATCCCTTATGCCCGTTCTGCAACAGATAGGTTGCATGAAGAGCCTCTTCACGATATGCGTCATCTTCCTTCGCTTTTCCGCTTGCCGTTGGGTAGATCTCCTCCAGTTCCCCTATGGTAAATGGCGCCTCTTTTGGATAATCACCCTCAAACGCATCATCAAAATACGGCAGTTCCGGCTGACGCTCCTTCAACTCTGTAATAATCAGTCCCATCTGATATCCCCAGTCACCCAGATGAATATCTCCCAGGACTTTATGCCCCATCTTTCTTGCAATCCGCTTCACACTCTCTCCAATGATCGCAGAACGCAGATGCCCTACATGAAGCGGCTTAGCCACATTCGGACCGCCGTAATCAATAACGATCATCTTCGGCTCTTCTACTTCTTCCAGTCCCAGTTTCTCATCGGATCCCATCTGATTCAGATAATCCGCCACATATTCTTTATCAAGTTTCAGATTGATAAATCCCGGATTCACGGCATTTACTTCACTTAAGCACTTGCTGCCCTTCAGATTCTCCACCACGTCATTCGCAATCATAATCGGAGCCTTGTGGTAAGCCTTAGCCCCTGCCATTGCACCATTACACTGATATTCACACAGATCCGGACGGTTAGAAAGGGTCACCTTCGCATAGGACCTGTCATATCCTGCCTTCTCAAACGCCTCTGCAAGTTCCTCTGCAATGAGGTCGATCATTTTCTTCATGTCATTTCCTCCATTTCTCCATCTTCAGCCCAAAAGTCTACTTAGTATTCTAACACAAGGAAATCCGCGCAACAACCTAATATTCAAACTCTTATTGCAAAAAATGGAAGAATATGATAATATAATTAATAACAATTACTATTATTATATTATTAAGGAGGGAATCCCATGAATACAAAAGTATTTCGCAATCTATCCTATGGCGTCTATGTTGTCTCATCCCTAGACCAGGAACGTAACACCGGCTGCATCGCCAACAGCATCATGCAGATCACTTCATCTCCTGCTACCATCGCCGTGAGCATGAACCATGATAACTATACCAATTCCTGCATCGCCAGCACAGGCATGTTCGCAGTATCCATCCTCTCAGAGGAATCAGACTCCTCCCTCATCGGAAGATTCGGCTTCCAGTCAGGCAAGGATGTGAACAAATTCGACAGCGTTGACTATAGCGTCAAAGAAGGACTGCCTATCGTAAATGATTCCTGCGGATATATTGTCTGTCGGGTCATCGATAAGATGGAGACTTCAACCCATACCGTATTCTTAGGCGAAGTCATCGACTGTGACACCATCGGAACCGCTCCAGCCATGACCTACGCATACTACCACAAAGTAGTAAAAGGAAAAAGCCCCAAAAACGCACCAACCTATCTGCCAGAAGAAGATGCCGCTAATGACATCCCCAATGATTCTTCTACCAAAAAGTGGACCTGCAGCATCTGCGGCTATGTATACGACGGAGACATCCCTTTCGAAGAACTACCACAAGATTACACCTGCCCAATCTGCAAACAAGGCAAAGAAAAATTCAAAGCATTATAAGAATTTATGACAAGGTGTACGTCAAAGAGTTGATTGAATCCACCTGTTATCTTTCCACCAACGACCTCCCCTTTGCACCCGCCGGCATCCCCTCCCAGAGGAAACGCCAATCCCCCGAACGCGCACAAGCGCGAGGGTGCATAATGGGTGGCTGGGGCGTCCTCTGAGGTCTAGAAAACGTTGCATCAAAATGAGCGATCCTTTCGCACGAAACTTGGATCACAAATCCAAGTTTCGAGGGCATCTGAGTCGCGAGCCCATCAAGGGCTCACGGCGAATATGCCCGATTGCGAAAGAATCGCTCATTTTGATGTTACGTTTTCTTACCGAAAGGTTCCGCCCTCAGCCACCCATTATGCACCCTCGCGCCGTCCCCCTTCGACCCAAACCAACATTCCTCTAAAACACCCCCTGAATCAACACCATATACAATACCGTCCCCACCCCAATACTCAAAAGATTATTCCGCTTCCACACATGCAGCCCCGCAGTAACCGCCACCGCGATCGTTTCCGGAAGCCCATGCGGCGCGTCCAGAACCGGAGTTGATTTAAGGCAATAGACAACAAGCATCCCTATTACCGCCGGCGTCAGTACCTTCCCCAGATACTGGATCAGCGGAGGTATCTCCTTCCCCTTCGGAAATACCAGGAAAGGCACTACTCTCGTAGCGAATGTGGCTGCTGCCACAACTAAGATAATTGCAAGCGATCTTGCCGCACTCACTGGCATATCGCATCCCCCTTCCTCTCCAATCTGGTTCTTGCCACCAGAAGTATCATAATAATGAACAGCATCGTCGGCAGCACGAAACTATCAGCCCCGAATATCTGAAGGCAGATGAAAGCCGCTGCCACTCCGATCACCTCAGGAATCCGGTTCTTCCGGTCCATCCATTGTTCCACAAAGATCACTACGAACAGTGCCGTCATAGCGAAATCAATTCCCTCTGAATGAAACGGAATCAAGGTTCCCGCCAATGCACCAATTGCCGATCCAAGAACCCAGTACGACTGATCCATAAGCGATATTGCAAACAAGAACTTATCCTCTGCAACCCCTTCCGGCACTTTCGTCGTACAGAGCAGGGAATATGTCTCATCCGTCAGACCGAATATCATATACCAGCGCTTTTTCCCCATACTATTGAATTTTTCAAGCAATGAGATTCCATAGAATATGTGTCTTACATTCACCATCAGGGTCATGAATATCACCTGAAAGAATGAAACTCCGGGAGCAAAAAAATTCACCGCCAGATACTGACCCGAACCCGCATACACCAACAAACTCATCAACATCGCCCACAGAAAAGAATACCCCTTCTCCGCATACATTATCCCAAATGCAATTCCAATAAACAGATACCCGGTCAGTACCGGAATCGTATACGGAAATGCTTTTTTGAATGCCTCCTTGTAACCAGACATACTTCTTCCTTCTTTCGTACCTCTTATATATTTTTCACATCTACGAAACCCGCTATCAGCAGTTCCGGATGCTATGGCAACCTACAGGATCTGCCACCGGCAGTTCCCTCCGGATGCTTGCAACAAAAAAGATCAGATCTCTGCATACTTACAGGGATCTGACCCCTTAAAATCTCTTTAACTCCCAGTGGAATCTTCATAAGCATCTTTCAAATCCATCAGCGCCTCCTGAAGTAAAGCATCCGACTGAACCGCTTCATGATATGCTTCCTGCGTCTCATTCATAAGAGCCTGTACATCTTCATGCTGCGCGATCTCCTGAATATATGCTTTTACTCCTTCATCATCAACATCCGGACTGACTTTCCATGCGCCTTCCTGATCCGCTTCCACATAAACTGTGCCAAGCCCTGGCACCTTCGTATAGATATCCTTTATCTTCATGTCATATCTGGCGAATGCCACATATGTACCTTTATATTTCCCCTGTTTTGTATAAACACTGACATCATCATAAGATTCTACAAAACTGGCTTTCTCTCCCAGTCGCTTATAATACTCTTTTACAGCACTGGTAACTTCCGGATATTCCTCCAGTCTGAGCGGATTCAGTTCCATGGTCTCACACCCTCTATTCTCCACCTTCATACTGTCAGAATTCGTCTTTTGTGCTTTCTGGACTTTTGCTTCGGTAAGGTCAGATCCAGCTACTCCTATGATCAATACCAGCACAACCAGAATGCCTATGATTCCACATCTTCTGTGCTTCAGGTAACTGACAGAGTAGTCTTTTCTTCTTCCTTCCATAAGACTACCTCCATATGCACCTATAGGACCTGCCACCGGCAGTTCCCTCCGGATGCTTTTGCAACTTTAAGTTTTATCATACGGGATTTCCATACGATAAAAAATACACACCCGGGCGGATTCGAACCGCCGCTCCCGCCTCCGGAGGGCGGTGCTCTATCCCCTGAGCTACGGGTGCATAATACCTTCTTACCGGACAATGCCTGTCCAATAAGATACAACTAATATGAAATTGCATTTGTTATATTAACACAATTTTTCCATAAAGTAAAGGAAATGATCTCGACAAATCTCACATTTCCTTTACTTTTTTTATTTATTTGCTTGATATCTCTCCTATAAAAGCAGTTTTCTCTTCTTCCTGTCGTAATAATATACCTGATTCGACAGCACCTCTTCTTCATCCACCTGCGTTTCATTAATCTCCGTCACCAGGCAGCACAATTCCTCTTTTCCCGGTGCTTCGCTTTCCGGCACAATGATCATCTCATGTACACTGCTTGGAAGAACGTAATAATTCTCCTTCAGATAATCTCCGATTCCCTCCAGACGATTCTCATACAAGATTGCCGCAGCGCCATAACTGCGGATGCGGTTACTCAAGATATACAGCACGTCTTTTTCCTCCGGCTCTTCATCTCCGGTAAGTTCTTCAATCACGGCATGCATCGTCTCGAACTCATAGGGCAGAACCCTCCATGTATTCTGACATGCCCTCTGGTAGATCTCCTTATCCGTCACGCCCCACATCTTCAGGTGCTCATCCCGGATCAACATGGATGCCATCCCATAAGAATTCACCTCCAGCAACACATAGAAGATGATTGCAAGATCCAGGTATTCTTCATATGGTACTTCCTTTAACAGTTCTTTATTCGCCTCACGGTTCACCAGATGATAGACAATCTTCCCCTCAATCTTCTGGTAATCCCTGATGAACTCACCTTCCCAGGATCTCTGGAAACGGATCTCTCTATACAGCCTCAGGATATCCCCCGCAATATCATCTACAGAATTCCCCTGCTGAAACTGCTGATAATATTCTTCAAGATAGATTGTAGGCGATATATTAATCCCTCTTTCTGCAAGTGTTATACCCAGTCTTCTTGTGCCATTATTCTTAACAGACGTCTGGATATATACGGTGATATTGTCTTCGACCCCCTCCTTTACCTTCACTTCTACTGCATGGATAAACTGATAATAATTCATTGAACTCCTTCCTTTACTGCAGCATCTGAATCTTTTCATGGAAACCGGCAGGAATTCTGCCTGTGAATCAATTAGAATATGATTATAAATATTATGGTAATATCATTATAAAAAAGCCCTGCACATATGGCAAGGCTTTTCGTTAGACATCTTTCGACATCATCTTCACATTATTTACAAATATTCTGCTTATGCTCTGGACAGGTATTCTCCTGTACGTGTATCAATCTTGATCGTCTCTCCCTGCTCTACAAACAGAGGAACCATAACCTGAGCACCTGTCTCAAGAATTGCCGGCTTTGTAGCACCTGTTGCTGTGTTACCCTTAACACCTGGTTCAGACTCTGTAATCAGAAGTTCAACAGTAAGTGGCGGCTCAATAGAGAACGGATTGCCCTGATAAGAGATTACAGTTACTTCCTCATTCTCTTTTACAAACTTCAAAGAATCGCCAACCGTATCCTTGCTTACCGGAATCTGGTCATATGTCTCCTGATCCATGAAATAATACAAATCTCCGTCGCTATACAGATACTGCATCTTTTTTCTCTCGATATAAGCTTCATCATAAGACTCTGTAGGACGGAAAGTTCTCTCTACAACTCCACCATCGATTACATTTTTAAGTTTGGTACGAACGAAAGCGGCACCTTTACCTGGTTTTACGTGAAGGAACTCTAATACCTGATATACGTTTCCCTCGATCTCCAGGGTCATACCATTTCTAAATTCGCCTGCGCTTTTCTTAGCCATTATATAATCCTCCTTAAATCGTGCCCCAGATGGACACTTAACGTTCTTTTCACTTTATTCATTCTATAATAGATTACGCCTTTTTTCAACCTTTTTTTGCCGTGATTCGCCATTCTAATGCTGTTTCAGACTTCTCTTATAAAAATGCAGCACAATTTTCTCCAGATAACGCTTCAGCACAATCTGAATCTCTTCCTTTGGATGGATTGGTTTCACCAGAATATTACTGATTCCTGCCCGCTTCGCTCCCCAGACATCCGTAAAAAGCTGGTCACCGATAAACATAGAATTACTCCTGTCGGTTCCCATAATCTCCATGGCTTTGATGTAGTTCTTCGTAGATGGCTTATGAGCATCGTACACATAATCCACCTGGATGTCCTGGTTGAACATCTTCACCCTCGGCTCCTGGTTATTCGAGATCAGACAGCACCTGAAACCAATCTTCTTAAGCCGTGCGAATAAAGCCACCGCCCTTGCATCAGCAGGCGCTCCGTGGGGAACCAGCGTATTATCAATGTCAAAAATCAGCCCCCGGTATCCTTCCTCATACAATTTTTCAAAATCAATGACATATGTAGAGGCTACATATCTGTCAGGAAAAAACATATCAAACATTAATCTTCATCCGTTTCTGTCAGTCTCTGTACTAATTCTTCACATATCTGAAGAACCGTCTTATTATCTGTATTAATTACAATATCTGCTGCCACCTCGTATTTCTCTCGGCGCTGCTCCATCAGTTCAGAGATGCCTTTTACATTCTTTCTGCCATTCAATACCGGTCTGTCATCACTGTCCTTCACGCGGTCATAGATGGTCTCCGGGCTTGCTGTCAGAAGCACCACCTTGCCGTTCTTCTTCATCTCTGCGACATTGCGCTCTCTCAATGCCGCACCACCTCCACAGGAGATGACCGTATTCTTGTGAGACTGCATCTCTATCAAGAGATTCGTTTCCAGATCACGGAAATATTCTTCTCCATATGTTGCAAAAATATCCGGAATGCTCATCTCTTCGCGATTCGCAATCACCTGATCCATCTCTACGATATCCATAGCAAACATGGTGCTTAAATAATCAGAGATTGTCGACTTGCCGGCTCCCATGAAACCAATCAACACAATATTATAATCGAATAACTTTCTCGCCTGGATTCTCTTACTGTTCTTCAGAATGCGTCTGAATACATCATAGATCTCATCTTTGTACTTATTTCCTACCAGTTTCTCTTCCAGCCTTGCCCTCTGCTTCTCTTCCTGCCGCGGTTGTAAGATTGGCATTCCATAAGTTTCCTTATATGTCATAATCTTTTCTACAATTGAATTACGCTCTACCAAAGCATCAATAATCTTATCATCACACAGACCTAACTGCTCTCTGTACATCTCTAAATCGTTCATCGTTTTTCTCTCCATTTCCATTACCTGGCATCCATCACACACTCGTGTATTATATCAATAAACCTGGCATTCCGCAAGATTTTCCTTCATTTCCTCTTTGGTATTTTTCTTTCATCTGTATTCCCTAACTATTTCGTATTTTCAATTGCTTCTTTAATATCTGCCTTAAAATTCACCCACGCTTCTTCATTCTCCACAAAATATTTCGGGCAATTCTTGCCAGTCACATCATAGTGACGGATCACATCCTCCTCGTTCAGATCGAACTTCATGCAAAGCCACGCACACAGCTGCACCATAGACCGATATGTCTCTCTGTTGAATTCTCCCGTCTCGTCAGGATGGCAGCATTCAATAGATACCGTGTCTATATTACGGCTATTGGAAGCATAAGCCATCTCCCAGGTAGGAACACACTGTACAATCTCACCTTCTAATCCCACGATAAAATTACTGCTTGCCTGCGTATCATGCCCGTCTTTAAGCCCTTCAAAATAATTCCTGTTATCCATGGCCGTTGCCCCCGGATTCGCCGTATAATGGACCACGATACCAGTGATCTTATTGGTTGGAGTCCCTGGTCTGGAATAAGGATTAACTGTCAATAACTCCACATCAATATCCGGCTTCACTGCTTCAATCTTATCTCCTTTTAATTCAACGTACTTATTGGTCAGCCATGTGGGTTTTAAAAACTTTACCAGAATAAGCAGAACTGTCAGTATTAATAATAAAATCAGGCCCAGACGTATATTACGCTGGACCTTTCTTTTCTTTTGCGCTTCCGTTAATCTTCTGCGGTATTTTCTCTTCTTTCTCCTCATAAAACTTCTCCGTTCAGCGATCTGATATTATCATAACATAACTTTTTTGTAATTTTATAAAAAGTTCCTTAGAAATTTATGAAGATAAGAGAGCATTTTTATACAAAAAATTTGTATGTTGTGGTTGTATCGTAAGTTTCTCCTGCTCTTACGACTGGTCCCTGGAAGTGATCTTTATGTACTGCATCCGGGAAGTACTGAGTCTCAAAGCAGGCAGCGTGGCGTTTTTCATAGATCGCTCCGTTTTTACCGGTTTCACGTACTATGAAGTTACCTGTGTAGAGCTGCATGCCCGGAAGGTCTGTGTATACTTCCATTGTGATTCCGGTTGCTTCAGAGTGCATAGCCGCTACTTTGCGGGTTCCGATTCCATTCAGTACCCAGTTATGGTCATAGCCACCGCCGAGGTGCAGCGCTTCATAATCAGCCTCGATTTCCTTTCCTATCGGCTTCATCTGACGGAAATCCATCGGCGTTCCCTCAACCGGAACAATCTCTCCGGTAGGAATTGATTCTGCGTCTGCCCTTGTGTATGCATCTGCACAGATCATAACCTCCTGATCCAGGACCGTACCAGATCCGTTACCTGACAGGTTAAAATAACTGTGATTCGTAAGATTCAAAAGTGTATCTTCCTCTGGAACTGCCACGTAATGGATCTTCACTTCGTTCTCTTCTGTCAACGTATATGTTACGCGGATATCCACATTTCCCGGATACCCCTGATCACCATCTTCACTGTGAAGCAGGAAAGTCACATGGTTGTCATCAACTTCTTCCGTCTCCCACATTCTATAGTTATAGTAATCCCTGCCGCCATGCAGAGAATTCTGGTTATCATTCTGCGTCAACTGATAAGTCTTTCCATTTAATTCAAATGACGCCTTCCCGATACGATTCGCAACTCTTCCCACTGTCGCACCAAAATACAATGTTCCAGCCTCATATCCCTTCACATCATCATATCCAAGCACTACATCCTGAACCTTCCCATCCTTATCCGGAACCTGGATCTGCACTAAAGTTGCACCAAAATCCGACACCGCAGCCACCATGCCATTCTGATTCTTCAACGTATACAACGACGTCTCCACACCTTTAGATGTAACTCCAAAACTACTTACCATAATTCCATTCCTCGCTTCCTTAATTTTAATATTATAAAAAGACCATACACACGTCTTCTTACTATCTTCCCAAAGTTCATCCCATCTGCTTACTATCTTCCTAAAGATCATCCCCATCTTCTTACACTCACCATAAAATTATCCCCACCACCACCTTATAACATTTTCCCCCTCCCGTCAATATTCTTTCCACACTCTCCCATCACACAACCGCAATCCTCCCACAATAAAGTCCTGACGCTGAGCGCACCAGGATTCACGAGAGTCTGGGGCTGTACGGGTCCGTCAAGCAAGCATACGGACCGTTAGTATATAAGAAGCCGGAATCCAGCATGAGGATTGGATCACCAATCCAATCCTCAAGAGCCTCTGAAACGGGAAATCATCAAGATTTCCTGTTGAATAGGCTCGGTTGCTGAATTCCGGCTTTTTATATACTTCGGACCGTTCGCGATGCGCCCCGGACTCATACAGCCCCAGACTCTCGCGAATCCGTCCGCTCACCATCAACTTTATCCCCAAGATTATTCATCCACACTATAATTCGGTGCCTCTTTCGTAATATGAATATCATGCGGATGACTTTCTTTCAATGATGCTGCTGAGATCTTCACAAACTGTCCGTTCTTCTTCAGATCCTCAATGGTAGGAGTTCCACAGTAACCCATACCCGAACGAAGTCCGCCCATCAACTGGAATACGGTATCTTCTACAGTACCCTTATATGCAACACGTCCTTCCACGCCTTCCGGTACTAATTTCTTAGCATCAGACTGGAAGTAACGGTCTTTGCTTCCGTTCTCCATTGCTGCGATAGATCCCATGCCTCGATATACTTTGTATTTTCTACCCTGATATAACTCGAATGTTCCCGGGCTCTCATCACATCCAGCGAAGATGCTTCCCATCATACATACGTTGGCTCCGGCAGCAATTGCCTTCGTCATATCTCCGGAATACTTGATACCACCATCCGCGATCACCGGGATACCATACTTATCTGCTGCTTCGTAACAATCCATAACTGCCGTGATCTGCGGAACACCGATACCTGCTACGATACGGGTTGTACAGATAGAACCTGGTCCGATACCAACCTTAACCGCATCAACACCTGCTTTGATCAATGCCTCTGCTGCTGCACCTGTTGCCACATTACCTGCGATCACCTGAAGATCCGGAAATTTGGATTTTACCATATCTACAGTACGAAGTACATTCGCAGAATGTCCATGCGCAGAATCCATTACGATAACGTCAACTTTTGCATTCACCAGTTCCTGTGCTCTCTCCAGGCAGTTTGCTGTGATACCGATTGCGGCACCGCAGAGGAGGCGTCCCTGAGAATCTTTTGCAGATAATGGGTACTTGATCTGTTTTTCAATATCTTTAATCGTAATAAGACCTTTTAAGTTGAAATCCTTGTCCACAATTGGAAGTTTTTCCTTTCTTGCCTTTGCAAGGATCTTCTTAGCCTCTTCTAACGTAATGCCTTCCTGTGCTGTAATCAGCCCCTCGGAGGTCATTGATTCTTTTATCTTTTTAGAGAAATCTTCTTCGAATTTCAAATCACGGTTTGTAATGATACCTACTAATTTTCCATTTTCAGTAATCGGAACACCTGAGATTCTGAATTTGCCCATCAGATTGTTAGCATCTTCCAGTGTATTCTCCGGCGATAGATAAAATGGGTCTGTAATAACTCCATTTTCAGAACGTTTTACCTTATCTACTTCTTCTGCCTGCTGCTCAATTGACATATTCTTATGGATAATACCGATCCCCCCCTGACGAGCCATTGCAATCGCCATACGATGTTCTGTAACCGTATCCATTCCAGCACTCATCATCGGTATGTTTAACTTAATCTTTTTTGTCAAATAAGTTGATAAGTCAACCTGGTTTGGAATTACTTCTGAATAAGCCGGTACTAAAAGCACATCATCAAATGTAATTCCTTCTCCAATGATCTTTCCCATGATTGTTCTCCTCTCTTTCTCTTTTTAGTTTAATAGTTAAATGCTATCATAACCAATTATGATAGCATTTGTCAACACATTTTTTGCTTTTATTTATCTTTTTCTTTACTTGCGTATTACCTTCCTTGGAGCCATTAAAAAGAACCCTTCTATAATCATATCATTTGGCTCAAATACAATCTTCTTCAGTTCGCCCTGTCCTGACACGATCAGAGCATATTCTTTCGCCTGTCCGGTTCCGGAAGTAAAATCATATGTTCTTGCATTCTGGAACTGGCGTAACTCTGCCGCATCAACCGGCGCAAGCAATTCCACATCAGCTACATTCGCTGAAAACATCTTTTTTCTTCTTGATTTGTTCATGATCTTATCAATATCCAGATCTCCATTCACGAACAAGTATTCATATTCTACCTTCAGCCTCTGGAACATGATCACATCCAGCACGATCATTGCAACCGGTGCAAGAATTCCAAAAGGAAACATCAGCATCACCAGAAAAGACACGATCGTTACCGCGACCAGCACCGCCTTTATTACAACATCTTTCATATTCGTCTGCTTCTTTACCAACTGTTCTGTATAAAAGTCACCCATCTTTATTCCTCCGTACTTTTGTAAATAATACCTGTCTATAGATACCAGATTCTATATCTATCCAACAGACGGGCTTATGCCCAACAAGATGGTTTTATTATAGCACACTACATATAAAAAAGAAAACTCCTCACACGAGGAGTTTTCAAAAATTTCACATATTACATCATGCCCATTCCTGCACCTGCGCCTGCTGGCATTGCCGGAACATCTTCTTTGATATTCGCAACAACAGATTCTGTTGTCAATAATGTAGAAGCAACGCTTGTTGCATTCTGAAGAGCGCTTCTTGTAACCTTAGCAGGATCAAGGATACCGCTTTCTACCATATCTACATAGTTCTCTGTCAGAGCATCGAATCCCATGCCAGGATTAGATTCTTTTACTTTATTGATAATCACTGATCCTTCCAGACCTGCATTCGCTGCAATGTGGAATAATGGGGCTTCCAGAGCCTTTAATACTACGTTAGCACCAGTCTTCTCATCTCCCTCAAGACCATCAGCAAGTACAGCCACTTCTTTTGCTGCGTGGATGTATGCAGATCCGCCTCCAGCGATGATTCCTTCTTCTACAGCTGCTCTGGTTGCTGCAAGAGCATCTTCCATACGAAGTTTTGCTTCTTTCATCTCTGTCTCAGTTGCAGCACCAACACGGATAACTGCTACGCCGCCTGCAAGTTTTGCAAGTCTTTCCTGCAATTTTTCTCTATCAAAATCAGATGTTGTCTCTTCAATCTGCATCTTAATCTGGGATACACGATCTGCAATCGCTTTCTTATCGCCCATACCATCAACGATGACTGTATTTTCCTTCTGTACTTTTACGGATTTTGCACGTCCTAACTGATCCAGAGTAGCCTCCTTAAGATCCATTCCAAGTTCATCAGAGATTACCTGTCCTCCTGTCAGGATAGCGATATCTTTGAGCATCTCTTTTCTTCTGTCGCCATATCCCGGTGCCTTTACAGCAACAACGTTGAATGTACCGCGCAGTTTATTAACGATCAGTGTAGTAAGTGCCTCACCTTCTACATCCTCTGCAATGATCAGAAGTCTTGCGCCGGACTGAACGATCTGCTCTAATACAGGAAGAATCTCCTGGATGTTAGAGATCTTCTTATCTGTGATCAGGATATATGGATCATCCAGAACTGCTTCCATCTTATCCATATCTGTTGCCATATATGCGGATACATATCCACGGTCAAACTGCATACCTTCTACCAGGTCTAGTTCTGTCTTCATGGTCTTAGATTCTTCGATTGTGATAACACCATCGTTAGATACCTTCTCCATTGCATCAGCAACCATCTCACCAACTTCAACATCGCCTGCGGAGATCGCTGCTACTTTTGCGATCTGATCTTTGTCTTTTACTTTGCTTGACATCTCAGCAATTGCCTTTACAGCTACGTCTGTAGCCTTCTTCATACCTTTACGAAGGATGATCGGGTTAGCGCCTGCTGCCAGGTTCTTCATGCCTTCATGTACCATTGCCTGTGCAAGTACGGTTGCTGTTGTAGTACCATCACCTGCTACGTCATTGGTCTTGGATGCAACTTCTTTGATCAACTGTGCTCCCATGTTCTCGAAAGCATCTTCTAATTCAATCTCTTTTGCAATTGTTACACCATCATTCGTGATCAATGGTGCTCCGAATGATTTATCCAGAACTACGTTACGTCCTTTTGGTCCAAGTGTTACTCTTACTGTATCTGCCAGCTGATTTACTCCTGCTTCCAATGCGCTTCTGGCTTCAGCGCCATATTTAATTTCCTTTGCCATAATTGCATGCCTCCTAAAACTTTATTATATTATTCACAAACAGCCAGGATATCATCCTGTTTTACGATAATGTATTCTTCATCATCAATCTCTACGGTTGTTCCTGCATATTTCGAATAGATAACCTGCTGTCCTACTGTAACATTCATCTGTACTTCCTTGCCATCTACGGTTCCGCCCGGACCCACAGCAATTACTTCTGCCTGCTGAGGCTTCTCTTTAGACTGTCCAGGAATAACGATTCCGGATTTGGTAGTTTCTTCTGCTATTAACTGTTTTAATACAACTCTGTCTCCTAATGGTACTAATTTCATAAGTTTATGCCTCCTTTAAAAATATCTATATTTGTTAGCACTCATAAAAAGAGAGTGCTAAAAACTCTAGATATAAAATAGCACTCTCTTCTGACTTTGTCAACACACTTTATATTTAGTTTACAAGATTTTTATAAAATCCATTCTTAATCTGATACTTCATCACTTTGCCACGTTTGTTCCAGTACCTTTCTCTGATACATCCCTTGCATCCGATCGTCCCATCCTTCGTCTCAATCCGGCATTCGTAGATTCCATCCAATGAAAATGCCGGCAGTTCCGTATCCTCTGATAACAGATATATGCTCTCCTCCTCAGGATGATACGTAATAATCTTACAATGATGAATCTTCTCGTCAAAATATCCATCCTTCAGTATCATTCGTTCCATCCTAAGTGTTACCTGACATTCCTCATACATATCTATCGCTCCCTTCCTTACGCAATCATTGCTTTATTGTCACAAAGGCATCTGCTGCGAGAGTCAAATAAGGGTATCAGTTGCCCGATACCCTTGATCTTTTTGATTATTTCATACGTTCCGCTTTAATATGCTCCAGTTCCGTGAATACATAATCATTCACAACCTTGATATAGGTTCCTTTCATACCGGAAGAACGGGATTCGATCACACCTGCGCTCTCAAACTTCCGCAGGGCATTGACGATAACGGATCTGGTGATTCCTACTCTGTCAGCAATCTTGCTGGCAACCAGAATTCCTTCCGTTCCATCCAACTCTTCAAAAATGTGGATGATCGCTTCCAGTTCTGAATATGACAATGTACTGATTGCAGACTGAACAATATGCTCTTTTCTGGTCTCCTCTGCACTCTCTTCATTCACAGAACGAAGCATCTCCAGTCCTACAACTGTTGTCCCATACTCACTTAAGATAATATCATCAATCTCATACA
The DNA here is from genome assembly GCF_050313795.1 of Bariatricus sp. SGI.154. Classification (NCBI taxonomy): domain Bacteria; kingdom Bacillati; phylum Bacillota; class Clostridia; order Lachnospirales; family Lachnospiraceae; genus Bariatricus; species Bariatricus sp. SGI.154. The sequence continues at coordinate 109,438 of NZ_JBNPMC010000003.1, read as the reverse complement.
TCTGTTCTTTCTTATAGATAAACAGTGTTCCAAGGCGCTCTCCTGCAATATCAATCGGAGTAATAATTGCCTGATATCCTTTTACCGCCTCTTCTGAAAATCCCAGTGTCTGCAGATTAACATTCTCCTTGGTAGACAAAATACTAAGAAGCCGCTCATTCAACATCGCGTCAATATGCTTGCCGACTTCCTGCTCAATCAATTCTTTAATATATGGAACGCCTTCACATTTACTGCCTCCAAGTACTTTTCCCTTTTTACTGACTACCAGCACATTGGAATCCAGAATCTCTGTGAGTACCTCACATATATCATTAAACACTACTTTGCTCGAGTTGTTATTGTGCAGTAATTTATTGATTTTTCTAGTTTTATCTAATAATTGTACACTCATTGGCAATCCTCCATCCTTTGAATGTTATATTATCATACAATTCAGGAACTTTCAATCAATTTCCTAATTATTTTTACTATTTTCTTTATTTTCTACGTATCCACATTTTTCATCACCACAGAGAAGTTTATTCCCCTTCTCTACCATGTAACTTCCACATCTCGGACACTTCTTTGTGGAAGGCTTCTGCCAGGACATAAATTCACACTCCGGGTTATCCTCACAGCCGTAATATTTTCTGCCCTTCTTCGTCTTACGGATTACTACGTCTTTACCACATATTGGGCATGGCACTCCCACTTTTTCAAGATAAGGCTTGGTGTTCCTACATTCCGGGAAACCTGGACATGCCAGGAATCTGCCGTGCGGACCGTATTTGATCACCATGTTTCTTCCACACTGGTCACACACAACATCCGTAACCTCATCTTCGATCTTCACCTGCTCCTGTTCTTTTTCTGCCTGTTTGACAGCCTCTTCCAGATCAGGATAGAAATTCTCAATAATCGTCTTCCAGTTTACTTTGCCCTCTGCAACACCATCCAGCAGGCTCTCCATGTTCGCAGTAAAGTTCACATCCACAATACTCGGGAAGGACTGCTTCATAATATGATTGACAACCTCGCCAATCTCCGTAAGATACAGATTCTTATTCTCCTTTGCCACATATCTTCTGGCAATGATGGTGGATATAGTCGGCGCATAGGTACTTGGACGTCCGATTCCCAACTCTTCTAATGTCTTTACCAGTGCCGCTTCGGTATAATGTGCCGGAGGCTGCGTAAAATGCTGCTTCGTCTCAAAACTTTCCTTCTTTAGCACAGAATCTTTATCCAGCCCCTTTATCAGCACGTTTCCTTCCTCTTTCTCTTCACCAGCCTCAATATATACAGAACGGAAGCCTTCGAATACAATCTTAGATGCTGCCACCGTAAACCGATACTGTCCTGCCGCAATCCGCACGGAAGTCGTCTCGTATCTTGCCGGCCGCATTCTGCTGGCAACAAACCGCTTCCACACTAGCTGATACAGACGGAACTGGTCTCTGGTCAGCGATTCTTTTACAGCCACCGGAGTACGGGTTACATCCGTCGGACGGATGGCTTCATGTGCATCCTGGATAATCTTATTGCCATCACCTGTCTTCGGTTCATTTGCTGCAACATATTCCTGTCCATAGTTCTGCGCGATATAAGACCGTACATTCGCATCAGCCTCTTCCGAGATTCTGGTGGAATCCGTACGCAGGTAGGTAATCAGACCAACCGTCCCATTGCCTTTGATATCAATTCCTTCATAAAGCTGCTGTGCAATCCTCATGGTCTTCGCCGTCGCAAAATTCAGCGCCTTAGACGCCTCCTGCTGCAGCGTACTCGTGGTGAAAGGGACTGGCGCCTTTTTGATACGCTCTCCCTTCTTGATATCCTCCACCGAATAATCCGCTGTCTCCACTTCCTTCAGGATCTCATCCAACTCTTCTTTCGAATGAATGGCCATCTTCTTTTTCTCTGTGCCGTAGAATTTTGCCGTCAGCAGTTTCTTCTCGCCTTCTACTTTCAGATTGGCATCCAAAGTCCAGTACTCTTCCGGTATGAAAGCATTAATCTCTTCTTCTCTGTCTGCAATGATCCGAAGTGCTACCGACTGCACGCGCCCCGCGCTTAAGCCCCTTTTTACCTTCGCCCAGAGAAGAGGGCTGATCTTATATCCTACAATTCTATCCAGCACTCTTCGTGCCTGCTGGGCATCCACTAAGTCCATGTCAATCTCTCTTGCATTTTTCAGAGATGCTTTTACCGCATTCTTTGTAATCTCATTAAAACTAATCCGGTATGTCTTCTTGTTCTCTAACTTCAGTGCCTGACTCAGGTGCCACGATATCGCTTCTCCTTCACGGTCAGGGTCGGTTGCCAGGTATACTTTGTCTGCCTTCTTCACTTCTTTGCGAAGATTGGCAAGTATGTCCCCTTTCCCCCGGATTGTAATGTATTTCGGTTCATAATCATGCTCCACATCTATCCCCATCTGACTCTTCGGCAGATCTCTTACATGACCGTTAGATGCTGTCACCACATAATTACTCCCTAAAAACTTTTTAATTGTCTTCACCTTGGCAGGAGACTCTACAATTACAAGATAGCGTGCCATAAACTTGCTTCCTCCATCAAAAACTAGCGAACCTTTATATAATAATTCTTCGATACTTCCCTAATATATCCTTTTAACTCTAATGTTATCAGCCTTTCTAAGATTTCCTGAACGCTAAGTCCAGTCTCGTCTATCAACTGGCTAATCCCCTTTGGGAACAAATCGAGACAACTATACACCATATTTTCGGGACTTTCAAGCACTTTTTGATTTTTGTCAGAATTTTGTTCAAATTTCTTATCACCCATTCCCAATTCACTTAGCAAATCTTCCGGCGAAATCAGAATCCCTGCTCCCTGTCTGATCAGCCTATGACATCCCTTGCTCAACGAACTTGTCACCGGTCCCGGAAGCGCATACACTTCTCTTCCCTGTTCCAGAGCCATATCTGCCGTAATCAGCGAGCCGCTTCGTTCCTTTGCTTCTATAATTAATACTGCATCTGCCAGTCCGCTGATAATCCTGTTCCTTGCGGGAAAATACATCGGAAGCGGCGGCTGTCCCGGAATCTGCTCAGATATCACGCCTCCCTTAACCTGCATATCCATATATAGTCCGATATGATCCTTCGGATAACAGATATCTACTCCACACCCTAATATACCATATGTCGCCCCTCCTCCATTTAATGCACCTCTTTGCCCCGCTCCATCGATTCCTCTTGCCATACCACTGATAATCTGTACCCCCGAAAGGGCCAGATATTCCCCATATTCTAATGCCATCTCTTCTCCATAAGGCGTACACTTTCTGGCACCGACAATCGCTACCGCAGGCAGTTCCTCCTCCGGAAGACGCCCTTTTACATATAATGCATATGGCGGATTCAGTATATCCTTAAGCCTCAGAGGATAATCCTTCGTGAAATACGGAATAAACCGGATCTTCTGCTCCTGCAGCCGTTCCCAGTTCTCCTTAAGTGCCATTTCTCCTCCCTTTCTTTTATTCAGAATCGCATCCACATCTTCAGGTTTCAGATAATCAAGAAAACGCAATTGCATTTCTTCTATATAATATACTGCTTTTCCATCGCCATATTCTTCCCGCAACCGTCTTTTTTTCTCGTCTGATAACCGATGAATTGACGCAAGCCAATATTCATACATCATATCCGTTTTCACCTCCCCCAGTACTTCTTATCCAGTGTGCGATATCCAATCGCCTCTTTCAGATGACACTCTCTAATCTTCTCACTTAATTCCAGATCTGCAATGGTTCTGGCAACTTTTAGAATCTTGTGATAGGTTCTGGCTGTCAGCCCTAACGCTACGAATGCCTGTCTCATCAGCAATTCCTCCCTGCGTCCAAGATGGCAGTATTCCTTTAATTCTTTCACTCCCAGCATGGAATTCGACAGAATCCTCGTCCCTATGTATCGCTCATTCTGGACCTCTCTTGCCTTACATACCCGGCTTCGGATCACAGCCGAACTTTCCTGCTTTTCTCCCGCGCTCAACGCTTCATAAGAAACTTTCGGTGCCTCTACGCAGATATCAATACGATCCAGAAAAGGCTGGCTGATCTTTCCCAGATATTGCTGAATCTGTCCCGGCGTGCAGCCACATTTCTCAAAATTCGGATAATTGCCACAAGGGCACGGGTTCATTGCAGAGGCCAGAATAAAGTTTGCCGGGAATACATAATTGCCATGACTTCTTGTGATACGGATCTGCCGCTCTTCCAAAGGCTGCCGCAGAACTTCCAGCACCGGTTTCTGGAATTCTGCCAGTTCATCTAAGAACAATACCCCGCCATGAGCCAGACTAATCTCTCCCGGCACCGGAATCATCCCACCTCCAATCAGTGCCGCCTTCGTTACCGTATGGTGGACACTGCGAAATGGTCGTCCTGTTATCAAAGGATGTTCTTTATCTACCATCCCAAGTACGCTGTATATCTTGGTAATCTCCATACTCTCTTCCAGGCTTGGCGGCGGAAGAATCGTCGGAATTCTCTTTGCCATCATGGACTTCCCACTTCCAGGCGGTCCTACCATCAACAGGTTATGTCCGCCTGCCACTGCAACTTCCGCCGCCCGCTTCACTGCCTCCTGCCCTTGAATATCACTGTAGTCTACAAGTTCAATATCCAGGGAATTCGCCACCTTGTTCCTAATCCGTCCAGACGGAACCTCAAGTTCCTGCTCCCCTCTTAAGTACTGACACGCCTCCCTTAGATGCCCGACTCCGAGAATCCGAATTCCTTCCACCAACGCGCCCTCTTGTACATTCTGCTCCGGAAGAATACACGCATGGCACCCTTCTTCCTTCGCCTTCATCACGATGGGAAGGATACCTGACACCTCCTGGACTCTGCCATCCAGGCTCAATTCCCCTACAACGAGCGTCTCCTTTAAGCGTTCTTCCGGAAATATCCCCATAGAAGCCAATACCGCCAACGCAATTGGCAGATCAAAAGACGCACCTCTTTTCCTGACTGTTGCAGGTGCCAGATTAATCACCATCTTTTTGGCAGGAAGCTGTATATCCGAATTGCGAATCGCCGTCCTTACCCTTTCGGAAGCCTCTTTTACCTCCGAAGACAGATATCCCACCATATGGAACATCGGAAGTCCATTACTTACATCTGCCTCAACATGGATCATCTCAACATGAAGCCCATGAATCGCCGCAGATACTACTGTGCTGAATGCCATTCGCATCCCCCTTTCTGCTTGATACTGTCAACGAATCTTAAATCAATGCTTATGATTCTGATACTTGTGATATATGGTCGAACCGACCGATTAGAGTTGCGGAAGGAAATGAATCAAAGCCATACGCTTCTATCATCTCCAATAAGATTAAGAACAATTGGATTAAGATAAATCCCTCTCTTAAAATGTGAATTTATCTTATCCCAATACCATAGGAATGTCAACTGCTTTTGACTGATTATCGCTTTACAATTTTCGACATTTATGTATTCTTGCGCTGGTACTAAAAATACCCGCGCAATTTTTCTATAGCACTTTTTTCAATTCTTGAAACATAAGAACGAGAGATGCCTAACTCTTTAGCAATCTCCCGCTGTGTATATTCTTCTTCGTTATACAAACCATACCGCATCTTAAGCACCAGTCGTTCTCTCGGAGATAGTTCTGATTCCACCTTATGATACAACATCCGAATATCATCGCTTAATTCCACCTTCTTATGGGCGTCATCCTCCTCCGTTTCGATAATATCGAATAACTGGATTTCATTCCCTTCCCGGTCCGTTCCGATCGGTTCATATAGGGATATCTCTTTTGAAGACTTCTTCTTCGCCCGAAGGTACATCAAGACTTCGTTTTCTATACACCGAGCAGCATAGGTTCCAAGCCTGACACATTTGTCCGGATTGAATGTGACCACTGCCTTAATCAGTCCGATAGTTCCTATGGACAATAGATCCTCTGTATCTTCTTCGAATGACTGGTATTTCTTCACGATATGTGCAACGAGGCGCAGATTCCGTTCTATCAGAATATGTTTTGCTTCAAGATCACCCTCCGTATATTTTTGCATATAATATCGTTCTTCCGTGGCTGTGAGGGGTTGGGGAAATGATTTCAAGAGAAGCACCTCTAAGCGTATTTGATATAGTTTATGTTAGAGAACTGTTTTTTGTGCTTTTCCTAAAAAAATTGATGGCGGAGTATTCCTACTCCGCCCGTCTCAGGATATCGTAACGTTCAGCTTTGCCGTCCAGGTCTACGTACAGTACCTGCTTTGGATGAGGGGCGCTTTCCTGGGCGCTGCCTTCTTCATCTACGATTCTTTTAACACTTACTTCAATGTTTCTACCGTCTGGCTTCATGATCTCTATGGTCTCGCCAACTGAGAACTTGTTTCTCTGTTCAATGCGGTACATGCCGTCTTTTTCTCCGCCGATGATTCCAAGATAGGTGTATTCTTTGACATAAGTATTGCTGTCGTAGATCTGGCTTTCATCGCTTGGCTTGCCAAAATAGAAGCCGGTGGTGAACTGGCGGTAAGTACAATTGGAGATCTGATCCAAATACCATGGCATATTTGCCTGATATTTCTGTGGGTCCTCCAGATAGTCGTCTATGGCTTTGCGGTAGGTTCTGGCTACGGTCGCTACATAGAGTGCCGTCTTCATACGGCCTTCAATCTTGAAACTATCGATTCCGGCATCGATCATCTCCGGGATGTGCTCAATCATACACAGATCCTTGGAGTTGAAGATATAGGTGCCGCGTTCATTTTCATAGACTGGCATATACTCGCCCGGTCTTGTCTCCTCAACTACCGCATACTTCCAGCGGCATGGGTGGGTGCATGCCCCCTGGTTCGCATCTCTTCCGGTAAAGAAGTTGCTCAAAAGACATCTGCCGGAATAGGAGATGCACATTGCTCCATGGATAAAACTTTCTATCTCCATCTCTTCCGGAATCTTTTCCCGGATCTCTTTAATCTCTTTTAATGACAATTCCCTGGCTGATACCACACGCTTGGCTCCCTGCTTCCACCAGAAACGATAGGTGCCATAATTGGTATTATTCGCCTGAGTACTGACATGACGCTCAATCTCAGGACAGATTTCTTTCGCCAGTTCGAAAATCGCCGGGTCCGCAATGATCAAAGCATCCGGTCCGATTTCTTTCAATTCTTTCAGGTACTCTTCTACACCTTCCAGATCGCTGTTATGCGCCAGAATATTCACCGTCACGTGGACTCTCGCACCATGTTCATGAGCAAATGCAATTCCTTCCCGCATATCCTCCATCGAAAAATTCTTCGCCTTGGCACGCAGACCAAAGGCCTCGCCACCGATATATACTGCATCTGCGCCAAATATAACCGCTGTCTTCAACACTTCCAGGCTGCTTGCCGGGATGAGTAATTCCGGGCGTTTCTTGTTCATCATTCCAATCTCCTTTTTTAGATCTCACTTTTTTACACTAAGTGCAACCCCATCGCCCAACGGCAGAATCGAGGTCTGCAACTGGTCATTATGCTTCAGTTCATACAGATATTCCCGCATCCGGCTATGGATGGTGCGATTACGCCTTTCAACCGCAAACCGGGATTCGATAACATCTCCGTCCTGCAAGACATTATCCGACATCAGCACACCGCCTTCTGAGAGCAAACGAATCGCCTCCGGCAGATAATGAATATACTGCCCCTTCGCAGCATCCATAAAAATCAGATCATAAGGACCTTCTAAGTTCTTCATGACTTCAAGGGCATCCCCTTCCATCAATGTAATCTGATTCTCCCTTCCCGCGCGTTTAAAATTCTCTCTCGCAATCGGGATTCTCTTTTCATACTTCTCAATTGTTGTAATCTTTCCATTCTCCGGCATATACTCACTCATCAAAATTGCTGAAAAGCCAACTGCCGTTCCCACTTCCAGAATCCGTAAAGGCTTCTTGATCATGAGCAGGACCTTTAAAAAACTCTGAGTCTCCTTACGGATAATCGGCACATAAGTTTCCAGTGCCTCCTGCTCAATCTGTTCAATTATGGGACTGTTGGGCAATTCCAACGAATGGATATATGTAACCATTCTCTCATCTACAATCATGGGGACTCCTTCTTTGTTAAAAACGTTGGCGACCGGCGGGAGGGGAGGCAGGGAGATGTATAAGGGTGGTTTGGTGTCCGTGGAACGAGCCTTACTATCAGTTGCAGAAAAAAGCGTGAGAATTGAGTACGATGATTTGGTTTCAAACCAAATCATCGAGGACAGCTGAACCGAGAAATTATCAAAATTTCTCGGTGAATCTGTCCGGTTACTCAATTCTCATGCTTTTTTATGCTACGGATAGTTGGCGAAGAGACCCGGATACCAAATCATCCTTATGCATCTCCCTCGCCGTCCACTCCAACTACACATCCATAATAATCGGCAATATCATCGGTTTCCTCTTCGTCTTTTTCCAGATATATTCATTCATGGTATCGCGGATCACCATCTTGATCTTGCTCCAGTCAGCATTCCTCTGGTGCATCAGGCAGTCTTCCACTGCATCCGTCAGGATGTTGCGCGCTTCTTCCATCAGCCCTTCGGACTCTCTTACATAGACGAATCCACGAGATACGATATCTGGTCCTGCCAGTAACTGATTCGTGCCTTTTTCCAAGGTCAGCACAACAATCAAGATACCATCCTCTGCCAGATGCTGTCTGTCACGAAGCACGATATTCCCAACATCTCCGACACCAAGACCATCTACCAGAATGGTTCCTGTGTGTACCTTATCTACAACCTTCGCCTCTTTATCACTTAACTCCAAAACATCACCGGATTGCAGGATGAATACATTCTCTTTCGGAATTCCAAGAGAGGTTGCAATACCTGCATTCGCCTTCAGATGACGGTACTCGCCATGTACCGGAATGGCATATTTCGGTTTCACCAGAGAGTAGATCAGTTTTAACTCCTCCTGGCATGCATGACCGGATACATGGGCATCTGAGAAGATGACATTCGCCCCCTTCGCGGATAATTCGTTGATTACCCTGGATACAGACTTCTCATTTCCCGGAATCGGATTGGAACTGAATATTACAGTATCTCCAGGCATGATCGTTACTTTCTTATGCACGTCTGCTGCCATACGGGATAAAGCCGCCATAGATTCTCCCTGACTTCCCGTGGTGATCAAGGCAGTCTTCTCCGGCGGATAGTTCTTCAACTGGTCGATCTCGACCAACGTCTTGTCCGGCACATTCAGATACCCTAATTCCTGGGCAACCTGAATGATATTCACCATGCTTCGTCCTTCGACTACAACCTTACGGCCGTATTTGCACGCAGAGTTGATAATCTGCTGCACGCGGTCTACATTGGACGCGAACGTTGCAATAATGATTCTGGTATTCTGATGCTCTGCAAAGATATGGTCAAAAGTGATTCCAACCGTACGCTCAGACTGGGTGAATCCCTTTCTCTCAGCATTAGTACTGTCTGACATCAATGCCAGAACGCCCTTCTTTCCAATCTCAGCAAAACGCTGCAGATCGATCGCATCACCGAATACCGGCGTATAGTCTACTTTAAAGTCTCCGGTGTGTACAACAATGCCGGCCGGAGAGTAGATCGCCAGCGCCGCCGCATCCTGGATACTGTGATTCGTCTTAATGAATTCGATCCTGAACTGTCCAAGATTGATGGACTGTCCATGCTTTACTACTTTTCTTCTGGTACTGCGAAGCAGGTTATGCTCCGTCAATTTCCGCTCGATAATACCCATGGTAAGTTTTGTCGCATAGATCGGAAGATTCATCTCCCTTAACACATAGGACAGAGCGCCAATATGATCCTCATGTCCGTGAGTGATTACAAAACCTTTCACTTTCTGAATATTGTCTTTAAGATACGTTACATCCGGAATTACAAGATCAATTCCAAGCATATCGTCTTCCGGGAATGCCAAACCGCAGTCCACGACAATAATACTGTCTTCATATTCGAAGGCAGTAATGTTCATTCCGATCTTCTCCAGTCCTCCGAGCGGAATGATACGCAATTTTCCGTTGTTTTCTTTTTTCAAATTTACACCTCCACGTGTTTCTCCGTACTATTCTTGCCTCTACTGGCAGTCCTTGCATTGTCCGTAGAACTTTAATTCGTGGTCTGACACGCGGAATCCCGTCTCCTGCTCAATACGACGCTCCAGATCATCCAGGAGGTCCTCTTCAAACGGAACTACTTTTCCACATGTTTTGCATATCAGATGGTGATGATGATGCTTTGTTTCCCCGTCAAATAAATCGCTAATCTCATAGCGCAGGCATCCATCATCCAGATTGATCCGATCCACCAATTGCATTTCCCGTAACAATTGCACCGTCCGGTAAATGGTAGCCAGTCCGATCTCCGGATAGTCTTCCTTTACCAGTTCATAGATGTCTTCCGCAGTCATATGCTTATCACGATGATCTGCGAGCACTTCTAATACAAGCAACCGTTGATTGGTTACTTTAAGACCCTTCTCTTTCAGCATTTCTTTAAATTTCTCTTTACTGATAGACATAGTATATTACCTTTCAATTTCAACATCTTCGAGCAGTTCTTCAAATACCTTCGAAATCGCTGTAAGTTCTACATCATCTTCCACAATCTCATACACACTGTCAGATGATGTTTCTTCTGATGTATCCTTTAGAATCAGACATTCTGCATCGTCTTCTTCAGAATCCGTGACCAGAATATAAGACACACCATTCACCTTCGTCTGCTCCAGCACAAAAAAATCTACTTCTTCCTGTATTTCCTCAGACATGAATTTAATCTTTTCCATATATACACCTCAAGAATGATTCCTACAATACACTGTTCATATGAATCGAGTCCAAATATCCCTGCAATATAAAAACTGCCGCAATCTTATCAATATACTTCTTGCGGTCTTCTCTTCTTACCTTATTCTCAATTAAAGTCCGTTCTGCTTCTACCGTAGTCAGCCGCTCGTCCCACATCACGACTTCAAGGCCGGTCCTTCTAGCCAGCATCTTCCCAAACTCTATCGATTTTTCCGCTCGATCCCCAATGTCATTGTTCATATGCTTCGGAAGGCCAAGCACAATCCGCTCTACCTGATACTCTTCGATCAACGCTTCGATTCTTGCACAGGTCTTCCGCAGCTTGTTCTCGTCCTTTCGGCAAATTGTCTCTATTCCCTGGGCAGTAATTCCCAGAGGATCACTGATTGCAACGCCTACGGTCTTAGAGCCGTAGTCCAGTCCCATGATTCTCATAGAAATTATACCCACTTATTATGCTCAATATACGTCTTGAGCATCTCTTCTACTAATTCATCCCGTTCCATCTTCATAATCAGGCTTCTTGCGCCATCATAACTTGTAATGTATGTCGGGTCTCCTGACATAATATATCCTACAATCTGATTCACCGGATTGTATCCTTTTTGGCGCAATGCTTTGTACACAATCTCAAGTATATCTTTTGCTTGAATTTGTGGACCGCTTTCTACCTGGAAAAACTGGGTGCTGCTTAAATCTTTCATATACTCACGTCCTCCAAAAATACTTCATTGTTATTCTAACCTATTGCAACTGAAAATTCAATGCATTATTTGCAAACGGCTCTCAATTTCTACATTTATTAACTGATTTATTAAATTTTCCGACTTTTTTCGTCCAATCTTAACATATTCTTTTGTATGTCCCACCAGATACTTCTCTCCATGATGCAGAACCTCTTCTTCCATCAGCACTTCCTGCGTTGTTCCAATCAGCGCTTCTTCGTATGCCGCCTGTTTTCTCCTGCTAAGTTCCAGCAGTTCATTACTTCGCTCTGTCTTAACGTGATCCGGCACCTGATTCTCCATCACGGCTGCTTTCGTTCCCGCGCGCTTCGAATATTTGAACACATGCGTCTCATAAAAATTCACCTTGTCCACGAATGCCTTCGACTGCGCGAATTCTTCTTCTGTCTCTCCCGGGAATCCTACAATCACATCCGTCGTCAGCGCCGGATTATGGAAATATTTCCTCAAAAGTTCGCATTTCTCATAATATTCCTCGGATGTGTAACGACGGTTCATCCGCTTAAGTGTAGCATCGCATCCACTTTGCAAAGAAAGATGGAAATGCGGGCACATCTTCGGGAGCCCTGCGATCGTCCGCGCAAATTCTTCGGTAATGATCCTTGGCTCCAATGATCCAAGACGGATTCTCCTGATTCCTTCCACATCATGAATGGCAAGAATCAGATTCAGAAGCGTATCACCCGTATCTATACCATAGGAACTCAAGTGGATTCCGGTTAACACTACCTCTTTATATCCATTCGCCGCAAGCTGGCGGACTTCATCCAGCACGCCGTCCCGGCTTCGGCTTCTGACACGTCCTCTGGCATAAGGAATAATACAGTAAGAACAGAACTGGTTGCATCCATCCTGTACTTTGATGTACGCGCGAGTGTGTTCTGCCGTTCTGCTTAAGTTCAATTCTTCGTACTCTTTTGTATGATTAATATCCAGAACCGCTTTCTGTACATTTCTCTTATTCTTTTCGTCCGGCACTGTTCTTTCATGCTCCGCTTCCGGCATTTCTTCCGAACGCTGAGACGTTTCATACTCTTCTAATATCTGAACAATATCTTTCTTCCGGTTGTTGCCTACCACAATATCAATACATTCATCCACTTCCTCCGGCTTCGCCTGCACATAACAGCCACAGGCTATCACGATTGCTTTCGGATTCATCTTCCTCGCACGATGCAGCATCTGTCTGGACTTACGGTCTGCCATATTGGTCACCGTGCAGGTATTGATAATATAGATATCTGCACCTTCTTTAAAAGGTACGATCTCATAGCCCTGCTCTTCTAACAGTTCCTGCATTGCCTCTGTCTCATACGCATTCACTTTACAGCCCAGATTATGTAATGCTACTTTCTTCATATCCTTCTCTATCCCTTTCTATGCAAGTTGTTAAAATAATTCTTCCATTTCTTTTCGATTCTTTGGCAATTTATTCCTTGACTTTTATACTGCTTGCTCTTAAGATGTTTATAGAACATGAAAAGACAACAAGGAGGTATTTCCAATGAAAACAGTTAAGATTTCTTTGAATTCTATCGACAAGGTAAAATCTTTTGTAAATGATATCACAAAATTTGATTATGATTTTGATTTAGTATCCGGAAGGTATGTCATTGACGCAAAGTCTATTATGGGTATCTTCAGCCTGGATCTTTCCAAAGCGATTGATCTGAACATTCACGCTGATAATGCTGAGATCGATACAATTCTCGAGACATTGGCACCATATATGTGCGAATAGAATCGAAGAGACATTTCCTAATGTGAGATGAAAGCAAAAAACCGGACTTTTTATGAGGTCCGGTCTTTTTATGCTTTCTGACGCTTGCTTTTATTTCACCTCAATAATCTCTACCGTATCGATTGCTTCCTGCACCAACTGGTCAATCTTCTCACTTAACTTCTCCTCCGAACGCCGGATCACCTCTACATTCGGCTTGGTAACCGGATGCTTTGCCACGAAGATCGTACAGCAATCCTCAAATGGCTGGATAGACGTCTCATAAGTATCAATCTTCTCCGAGATATCCACGATCTCCTGCTTGTCGAATCCGATCACCGGACGATACACCGGCATCGTACATACATCATTGGTTGCCGCCAGGCTCTGCATGGTCTGACTTGCCACCTGTCCGATACTCTCCCCGGTAATCAGCCCCAGACAACCGTCTTTCTTCGCAAAATGCTCTGCGATCCGCATCATATACCGTCTCATGATGATTGTCAGTTCATCATGTGGACACTGATCGTAGATATACAACTGTATATCTGTAAAATTCACCACATGCAGTTTGATCGGTCCTGAATATCTGGATACGATTCTTGCCAGATCCACAACCTTCTGTTTTGCACGTTCACTGGTATACGGTGGCGCATGGAAATAAGTCGCCTCAATACTGACGCCTCTCTTGGAGATCATGTATCCTGCTACCGGGCTGTCGATACCGCCGGACAGAAGAAGCATCGCGCTTCCATTGGTTCCCACCGGCATTCCGCCTGCTCCCGGAATAATCTGGGAATAGACATAGATTTCATTTCTCACTTCCACATTCAGCATCACATCCGGATGGTGAACATCCACCTTCGTCTCTGGGAATGCTTCCAATATCGCTTCGCCCAGATCACAGTTGATCTCCATAGAATTCTTCGGATAGGACTTCCTTGCACGTCTGGACTCCACCTTGAATGTCAGGTTCTTGTCCGGATACATCTCATCCATGTATGCAACTACATCTTTCTTCAACTGTTCAAACCCCTGATCCTCCATACGGACAACCGGGCAGATTCCCACCAGACCGAACACTCTCTTCAGGTGCTCTACTGTATCCTCATAATCATAGTCTCCTTCACAGTCTACATAGATTCTTGCCTGTGACTTATGCACCTGGAACTGGCCGTCCACATCTTTCAGGGCGAACCGTACCTGTCTGACGAGCGCATCTTCAAACAGATATCGGTTCTTTCCTTTAATTCCTATCTCTCCGTACTTTAACAAAAATGTATGAAATCTCATCTTCTATTCTCCTACTTTATGCATCCTGAAACTTTATCATTGTCTTAACTTTACCGCATCGCAATCATGGGATATCTAATGCTGCGATATCTAATACTGTAATATCTACGTTTAATGTCTCGTATATTTTCTCAACATCGGAACTATATTATATAAGGTATCCAGCGTATAGTCAATCTCTTCCAAGGTTGTAAATTCTGACATACTGAACCGGAGAGTCGCATCCAGGAATTCCTGCTTGGCTCCGATTCCCTTCAACACACCGCTGACCTGCGGGTGATTGGATGAACATGCAGAACCGGAAGATACATAGACCCCTTTTTCTTCCAACGCATGCAGCAGTACTTCGCTTCGGATTCCTGCGAATCCCACACTGATAATATGCGGTGCGGAAGTCTCGTCATACAGACCGTGAATCGTCGTATTCTCAATCTGGCTGACACCATCAATAAAATGCTGTTTCAACTGCCGCATTCCTGCTACTTTTTCATCCAGATCCTGATAGATTGTCTTTGCCGCCAGAGACAACCCTGCAATTCCCGGGACATTTTCCGTACCGGACCGGATATTCTTCTGCTGCTCTCCGCCAAACACGATCGGCTTGATCTTTACGTGTTCACCAATATACAATGCTCCAATCCCCTTTGGTCCGTGGATCTTATGGCCGCTGATGGAACACATATCTACTTTTAACTTCTTCGGATAGATCCGGTACTTGCCGAATCCCTGGACTGCATCCACATGGAACAGGATATTCTTGTTGTATGCCTTCACAATACTTGCTGCTTCCTGAATCGGCTGGACAGAGCCAACCTCATTATTCACATACATCACAGATACGAGAATGGTATCCTCGCACAGCGCTTCTTTCAATGCATCTAACTTAATTCTGCCATAGCGGTCGACCGGAAGATACGTAACCCTGAAGCCCTGTTCCTCCAGATAACGCATTGTGTTAATGATCGCCGGATGCTCGATCGATGATGTAATCAGATGGTTGCCTGCCCGGTGATTCGCACGAGCCGCACCAATCAATGCCAGATTGTCACTCTCTGTTCCGCCGGAGGTGAAGAAGATCTCCTTCTCCTGAACTTTCCAGATCTTCGCAAGCGTCTCTTTTGCTTCTTTTATATATTTCTCCGCCGCAACGCCTTTGGCGTGCATGGAGGATGGATTGCCATAATCTTCACACATTACCTTTTTAACAAGTTCCCCAACACTTTCATAAGCCTGGGTCGTTGCCGAATTATCTAAATATACTTCTTTCATTGATTCCACTTCCTGCTTTTTATTTTCTTACTACTAGATTATGTTCTTACCCTTCCAAATGGAACATTAAGACGGATAATGTAGTAAGTCCAGCCGTCTCTGTCCGAAGAATCCTCTTACCAAGAGTGATTGCCTTTGCCCCATATTCCATAGCCAGTTCCACTTCTTCTTTCTCGAACCCGCCTTCCGGACCGATGAAGATTCCCACAGATTGTCCAGGTCGGATGGCTTCTATCACTTTCCTGGTCTCTTCCATACCTTCGGCTAATTCATACGGAATCAGCACTACATCCAGCCCTTCTGCACACTTCAAAGCTTCTTTATAAGACATCACGCGTGCCACTTCCGGAATTACTCCGCGTCCAGCCTGCTTTGCCGCACTTTCTGCAATCTGCTGCCACCGTTCCACCTTCTTAGCTGCTTTCTTCTCATCCAGTTTTACCACGGCACGCTTCGTTGCTACCGGCACAATCTGACAGGCGCCAAGTTCTACTGCTTTCTGTACAATAAGTTCCATCTTATCTTGCTTCGGCAATCCCTGAAACAGATAGATGCACGAAGGAAGTTCCGTATCCACAGGCAATTCCTCCAAGATCTCTAATACGGCAATTCCCTCTTCATATCCTTCGACGGCACACCGATACTGAAGATTGTTCCCATCACTTACCACAAGTTCCTCGCCAATCCGCATCCTGAGAACATTCTTCATATGGTTCACATCAGAACCTTCAATATAGATCTTCTTCTCTTTCACCTGCGAAGGCGTCACAAAAAAATGCTGCATCTTCCTGACTCCTCATCCTTTACTGATTCATTCTTTATAGGCAGTACTATGTTTGGCTGTATCATTCGTTCTTTCTTGCGGTTACGGACACCCATTCTCCCTGATGATTCACTTCCAGCACTTCCAGTCCTGCCGCTTCTACTGCTTCTACCACAACCTTTTCCTTATCATCAATGATGCCGCTGGTGATATAGATTCCACCTTTCTTCATCTGATGAATAATCACAGGAGTCAGCGGTACCAGCACATCAGCCAGAATATTGGCTGCCACGATATCGTATTTCTCATAGCCAGCCTTGTCCTGGATCTCCTTGTCATCAATAATATTGCCGATCATGACTTCATACTGATCCTTTCGGATTCCATTTACTTCCATATTCTCATGGGTGGCATCGATTGCACAAGGGTCAAGGTCTGTTCCAACTGAATGCTTTGCGCCGAACTTAAGGGCAAGCATTCCCAAAATGCCGCTTCCGCATCCCACATCCAGGATCTCCGTATCTTCGGTTACATATTTCTTTAACTGGCGGATACACAACTGCGTCGTCTCGTGCATACCTGTACCAAACGCTGTGCCAGGATCAATATGAATGACCAGTTTATCACTGTCTTTCGCCTCTACCTTCTCCCAGGATGGGATGATTAAGATATCGTCAATATAAAACTGATGAAAATACTGCTTCCAGTTATTCACCCAGTCCACATCCTCTGTCTGGGATTCCTCAATGATACATTCTCCCACATCCAGGAACTTGCGCATCTCTTCCAGTTCTTGTCTCACTCTCAAAAGAATAGGCGCCTTATCCTCATCTTCATCCAGATAGAAAGTCAGATAAGCCTTGCCATCATCATCCGGTATATCCGGCAAAATGTCAACAAACATCTGCTCCTTATCTTCCTGTGTTAATGGGATCTTATCTTCAATCTGTACTCCCTGTATCCCTAAGTCCATCAACATACTGCTGACAATATCTTCTGCCTCTGTCGTTGTTGTCAAACGAAACTGATTCCACTTCATCGTCCTACTCCTCACTTTTTCTAGATTGCAATGATCCCCAGATGCGAAAGCAGAATCTTACATCCCATAAGAATCAGGATAATTCCCCCTGCAATCTCTGCCTTTGCCTGGTATTTTGTTCCGAATATATTGCCTATTTTAACACCTGCGACGGATAAAGTAAATGTAATCACGCCAATAAAACTTACCGCAGGCACAATATCTACCTGCAAAAAGGCAAATGTCACGCCAACTGCAAGTGCATCGATACTGGTTGCCACTGCCAATCCCAGCATCGTCTTCACATCCAGAGACTCATCCGCCCCTTCGCACTCATCCGCATCACCAACTGCTTCCCTGATCATATTCGCACCAATGATTCCAAGCAGAATGAATGCAATCCAGTGGTCAATAGAAGTGATAATATCCTTAAACTGTACTCCTAATATATAACCCACCAATGGCATGATTGCCTGAAACGCTCCAAAATACAATCCAACAAGTCCTGCCTTGCTCCACGTACACCGCTTCATCGCAAGGCCCTTACAGACAGACACCGCGAAAGCATCCATTGATAATCCTACCGCAATTAAGAATAATTCTACCAAACTCATGATTCTTCTCTCCTATTTTGCTCTCAAAGTATTTTTGACATTCCTAACCAAAGGAGGTCTTTTTGTGATTCTTAAGACTCTATCTCATACACCTGCAGGATCTGCCATCGACAGTTCCCTTTGGATGCTTTCGCAAAAAAAGACCTATCCGTGGCTTGTCCACGGATAAGTCTCATCATTTAAAGTCATGCCAGATGCAGATGCATCAGTATGTTGACAAAACTACGCAAAATGCGCCAACTACTCCCTTACCGTAATTGTTATTATATGGATTCTACGCAGGACTGTCAACCAAAACCTGATATTTTTTATCACTTTCTTACAATATATTAGTACGGCACATTCTCCGCAATATCCTGAAGCGGCTCTACACCTTCCGCTTCTCTTTTTGCGAGGAATGCTTTCAATTCCTGTGCCGGCATATCAAGTCCGGAAAATAACTTGAAAGCGCCTGCGCCCTGCCAGAGCAGCATCCCCTTACCGCCGATGACATTCTCTTCTTTGCAGCCATTCGCCACTGCATCGCTCATCAGCTTTGTTACCAGCGGATTGTAGATAATATCATAGACTACCAGATTCTCATGGAACGCAGTCATATCCGTTACCAGAGATACTCCTTCCATCACCGGACGCATTCCAACAGAAGTTCCATTGATCAGCACGTCCGCTTTGCGAATCATATCATGCATCAGCTCCGATTCAGAGATCAGGTGGTATTCCATCTTGCACGGCACACCGTCATTCATCATATTTTCACCGATCCTTCTTGCTTTCTCTAATCCTTCGGCACTGCGATTGAACACTGTCACCGACTTCGCCCCATCCAGCGCACACTGTACCATGATCGCTGTTGCAGCGCCTCCGGCACCCAAAAGTACAATATCTTTATCTACGATGGATTTTCCATGATCCTTCAGATCCAGCACAACGCCCATTCCATCCGTGATATGCCCGGTCAGCACACCGTTGTCATTCACGATGGTATTCGCCGCGCCGATGAATTTGGCCGCTGGTGATAATCGATCCATATTGCGGGCCACTTCCTGCTTGCACGGCATGGTAACATTCGCCCCGCGCATATTCAAACGGCGCATGGCCGCCAGCGAATCCTTCACCTGCGACGCATCACAGTCAAATGCCAGATACGCACAGTCAATCCCATAATAATCAAAACAGAAATTATATATAATCGGAGAACCCGAATGCTTGATCGGTGTTCCGAATACTCCCATTAGTCTTGTTTTTCCAGAAATACGTGTGTCCATTTATGTTGTCTTCCTCCTAAATCAGTGAACTCATTGCTTTCTTGCCTTTGGCAATTTCTTATTCTATCACAAAAGGAAGGGTATTTCAATACTTTAACGTATTGCATTACGAAAACATCACGAATCAAGCATAGCACACTCTTGAAATCACAGATCAAATGCTGCAGCCTTCGCATTTTCCTGCAAAAGTCCGGCTTCCGCTTCTGTCAGTCCATAATATTGAAACAGATATTCGAATTCTTTGCCCGCCCAGGTATTCGAAACCGTCATGTTGTCACTATTGATGGTCACTTTGATCCCCTGCTCAAGATATGTTCTTAACGGATAATCCCTGATATCTTCTATGGCTTTCGTCTGAAGATTACTGATCGGACACATCTCTAACACGGTTCCACGTTCTTTTAATTCTCTCATTAACTCTTCATCTTCAATCGCACGGACACCATGGCCGATCCTTACAGCACCGAACTCAAGAGCTTTCCAGATACTTTCAGGCCCGGCGGCTTCTCCGGCATGAATGGTGAATGGGACGCCCAGCCTCTTTGCACAGGTGAATTCTTCTTCATAATCCCCCGTTGGATACAGAGCCTCTGCACCCGCAAGGTCTACGGCTACAACGCCTCTTCCCAGATACTCTGCTGCCAGGCGTACCGTTTCCAGATTGGCCGCATGGGTATCTGCGCCACGCATACAACAGAGAATGGTTCTTAAGACGATTCCATTCCTACTCTCCCTCATAGCGCGCCCAAGTCCTGCAAGCACCGCACGGATAGCCCCTTCCTGGTCTAAGCCTTTCCTTACATGTAAGCCAGGGGCATATCGGATCTCTGCATAGATCAGCCCTTTTGCTTCTAAATCTTTTGCCAGTTCATAGGCGGCAATTTCCAGACAGTTTCCCGTCTGTAACACCAAAAGCGGAAGTTCAAAACATTGCAGGTATTCATTCAGACTCTTACAGTCCATCTGTGCCGTAATATAAGGACACAAGCCTTCTTCTGTATCTGCCGGAAGCGTAATATTCTCTTCCTTTGCCAGGTTCAGGATAGTTCTGGCAGAGAGTGATCCATCCAGATGAAGGTGAAGGTCTATCTGTCCATATGAGGAAGCAATCATATCATCTGCTCCCAATCTTTTTCTTTAAAGCCCGGGCAGACTTTTGTATTCGTCACAAGAATCGGGCGTTTCACAAGCATTCCATCGGAAGCCAACAATTCATACTGCTCTTCTTCAGACATTTCCGGCAGGCGGTCTTTTAATCCCATGTCCCGGTAGATCATGCCGCTGGTGTTAAAGAATCTTTTTAATGGCAGACCACTTCTCTGATGCCACTCCTTTAATTCCTCTTTGGTCGGGTTCTCAAGTTTGATATCTCTTGCCTCAAACTCTGCGCCCTTTTCTTCTAACCATTTCTTCGCCTTCTGGCAAGTACTGCATTTTGGATAATGTACGAATAACATCTCTTATTTCCTCCTCATATAATATTTGTATGGTCTTATTTTAAGGCTGTATTCAGATCCTGTTCAACTTCATCCAGTTCCTTCAGGATCTCCTGCTGCTGTTCGTCGAACAGCAGTTTTTTATTATAGCGGTAGTATTTATCACAATCATTGTCTTTCAGGAACTGGATGCTGTAATAATTGGTATTCAGTTCTGTCACGAAGGCAACCATCTCCTGACTGTCTCCGAACGCATCCTCCATAAAGTCGAATGCATGATCCAGCGCCATCGCAGCCTGTTCTACTGCCTGTTCCCTCAGTTCCGTCTCCTTGCCGAATTCCCGCTTTACAAGGACGAATCCATCCTCCCCTGCCAGATGCTCCTTCTGCACCATCTGCCCATACCGCTCTAAGGTCTGCACCGTCTTCTTCCAGATTCGTTCTTCAATCTTCGTCAGCTGCTCCGCTCTTCTCAAAGCCTCATACTTCTCTTCCACAAGTCGGATCGTTTCCTCCAGATTCAGGCTCTCCTTATACTGCCTTAAGTAATCGTAAATCAGGGTCACATAGCGGTCTTCTACGAAACTTTCTTTGAAGAGTCCTCCAAGCCTTCCAATCAGCATATTCACCACACTGAGCCGCTCATCAAAAGAAGCATACTTAAGCTGTTCCAAAGTCTCCTTACGATAACATCCTTCTATGATCTTCTCCAAGCCATAGTCTTTCTTATATTTCTCATACAATTCCAGATAATTGGCGAAATCCTTTGCTACCTTCCAGTGCTGGAGATACTGATGCACCACTTCCCGATCCGCCTTCTTGCCCAGAATCTCATATGCTTTCAATAACTGGGACAGATCCTCCCATCCCCTGGCAGTCACGAACATCTTGCCATCCACGGTTGTCTCAATCCGGTAGAAATAGTCTCTTCTAATCTCAAGATATGCCAGAATCGCCGGATGAATCTCAACCTGATAAGCATACTCTTTCCAGACCTCATAATTCTCCTCCACATCAATCTTCTTAATACGGTCCAGAGTTACAATGTCAAAATCCCGCACCGACTTATTATATTCCGGCGGATTGCCTGCTGCCACGATCATCCACCCCTCCGGCACTTTCTGATTGCCGAACATCTTACACTGAAGGAACTGGAGCATGGTTGGTGCCAGAGTCTCAGAGACACAGTTAATCTCGTCTATAAAGAGAATTCCTTCCTTTACTCCGGTAGCCTCAATTTTGTCATAGACCGATGCAATGATCTCACTCATGGTATACTCCGTCACCGAATATTCCCTGCCGCCATACATCTTCTTCTGGATAAACGGCAGCCCGATTGCACTCTGCCTGGTATGATGCGTGATTGTATAGGATACCAGCCCTATCTTACACTCCTTGGCAATCTGCTCCATAATCTGCGTCTTTCCGATTCCCGGCGGTCCCATCAGCAGGATTGGGCGCTGGCGGATCGCAGGGATCATATATTCTCCATCGGCATCTTTCTTAAGATATGCCTCAATGGAATCCTTGATTTCTTGTTTTGCCCGTTTTATATTCATGTCCTATCTCCTGTCCTGTTCTTTATTTTCTGATTCTAATAACTATGATTCAGAGATCTCTCTGACTTGATATTCTCTTCGTATCCCTCTATCTTTCCAGGTCTTCCTCCTCTAAGATTAACTTCATCGCCCAGGGAGGAACATCCACATCCTCATAATCTTCTTTCATGAACACAAATGCCGTCGTAAATGGCGGCATCTTCGCCGGATAGATTCCTCTTCCGTCGGTAAAATAAATCAATCCTTTCAGATGATCAAAAGCATGCTGCTCCATCAACTGTTCTACATACGCGAATGCCGGACGGAAATCCGTTCCGCCTTCACCACACAGTTCCAGATCCTCCATATATTCGATCAATTCCTCTTCACTGGTAACCTTCTGGTCCGTCTGCACCTGGTCATCACACTGAATAATGTGAATATTCACCTTCCGAAAGAAACTGTCATTCTCACTAAGAACGCCATAAGTCTCTTCCAGGAACTTTTTCACCAGTTCTCCGGAGCAGGACATGGAAGTATCGATCACAATGGCAAATTCTTCTACCTTCTGCACTTCCTTCCACTCCTGCGGCTCAATCAGAGGCATATTGCCATATAAAGACAAACCATAACTGTAGAACACATAGTCAAAAGAATCCTGATCCACCGCCATCTCTTCTTTCAGCACCGAGAACTTCCGAAGGAACTGACGGTAGTCGAAACGCGCCCGATTCTCCACGCGCACCTGGTCCACCAAGTTTCCCGATTCCGCCGACGATTCCTTGGAGAAGGTCTCCATATCCGTCTCCATCTGCTCACTGATATCCTGCCATTTATTCTCAATCTGATTCTGTTTCTTCTGATCGTCATCGGAAGGCCAGTAACTATGGTCGTCCACCCGGAATTCTGTTTCCAGGCGCATCATCTCAGCCTCGGATAATTCCCATCTGCCAATCTCGCCATAGACCTTCTCTGCCGTCAGCACCTTCATCTCTTTCTTAAGCCTACGATATGTCTCCCGGCGAAGCCAGGAGCGGCTTTTTAACACGCATCTATGCTGCATACTGTCAATCATGGACTCCGTTACGATGTCGCAGGCAAGACTATAGAGCCGTTCTTCCCTTCCATTCTTTCGTACCATATGGCGGAAGATGCCATGCAATACCAGATGAAGATAGATCCGGTTCACCTGTATCCGGTCTTCCCTATATAGTCCGCCCAGATATTGCGGATGATAATAGAGATAGAGTCCATCGGTTCCCATACCATCCGCCCCCTCATCCATAACAAAGAACAGGCTGCTTAGGGCTACATCCATAAACCGCATCTTTAAGTACAATTCGTTCCGGGAGACCATCAGGATCTTACGGCTGACGACATCTAATTTTTCACCGGTTGTTAACTCTGCTGCCATTTCCCTTTCCCCTTACTTATCGTCAATGTATCAAACCATATTACAATTCAAATGTCTTCTTTTTCTTTGGATAGAGACTATGTTTCTCATCCATAAGAAGGCTTAATGCTTCCGTCTTCTTGCCTTCCGTCGCCCTCTGTATTGCATCATTCAAAGCCGCCTCGTTCCAGTAATTCTTATCTGACAAAAAGGCAAGCCCCTCGATGTCCTCCCGCTCAATCAGATAACCGGCCACATCCTCAATATGTGCCGTCATATACTGCTCATATTCTTCCTTGGCCTTCTGCATCAATTGATAGGGATACCGCAGACGATTCAGCACCAGTTCTGCCGCAACCCAAGGCTTTTCTTCTGCCACTGTACGAAACAGCAGTTCATCATATTTTTTATAATCTAATTTTCTATCATAAAAACACTGCCGGTAATATCCTCCCGCTCCATGATGCTGGGTAAATAAAATCCTTGCCGGCGTGTTCTCCACCGCCTCTTCATAATGCTCTGGGAATAACACCTGCGCAGTTACCACCTCTTCCTGTCCCGATGCATCCTCTCCATAATAATGAAGCCTTGCCCGGATTGCAAAACGCATCTCGTCCACAATGGACTTAAGGCAGCATCTCTCACCACGGAAGAAATATAGTTCTACCTCTGACAGATTGCATCCTGTCAGCGCACCTCCTCCGATATCCAGAAGGCTGTCTGTCAGGATCAGTTTCCTTAAGTTCCTGCACCGATAGAATGCATACCTTCCAATCTCCGTCACCTCAAAAGGAAGCCAGACTTCCGTCACCTGCGTACCGCAGATTCTCTGCATGTCTCCTCCAAAGCCTGCATTCTCATTCTTCCACACCAGCACATCTTCCTCTTCCTGGTTCTCGGCAAATGCATACGGGGCTATCTCCGTCACTGGTCTTCCCGCAATCTCATCCGGCAGAACCACTTGTCCATCGGTACCATAACAGCCAGTGATCATAATTCCCTGCTTTGTATTCTTGTAATGAATCTCAGGACAGATCTGTCCTGCTGTCTTTTTCCATATCGTTTCTTTCCCTATCGTCTTTTTCCACATCATCTTCGGATTAATAATATCCTTTCCACATATTTACATACATATGCAGATTCGTCTGAATGTGCAGGCGAATCGTCTCCTTCATGCTCTGCCCCTTAGGTGCATCCGATGCTGCCATCACATAACGCATGCCGCTTTGTCTGGCATAATGGTCTGCTTTTCGCAGATGCCAGCTGTTCGTTACAACCACACAATCCTTGAATCCACAGTGGCGCATCATCCTGGTAGAATACACCAGATTATGATAGGTGCTGACCGCCTGCTTCTCTTCCAGGATATATTCCTCCGACACGCCAAGTTCTATGGCATAACGCTTCATCGCTTCCGCTTCTATGTATTCATTATGTACAGCTGCGCCGGACATGATCAGATATTGCACCTTTTTCTCCTTCCACAGTTCCACCGCCTTCTCTACTCTGGCCTTCAGCATGTCTGACGGCACACCGTCCTCTCCTACCTGGCATCCGCAGACGATGGCACAGTCATAACGATCCTGCTCCCAGCGTTTCTTAGGACAGCGAAACATCATGCAGAATAACAGGCCATTCACAGCCAGGAAGCCGGAGGCAATCCAGTTTAATTTAGATACGTATTTCCTTAACTTAGATATATGCTTCTTCATTCGTTACTCCTTATACGATACACTCTTTTCTTCATGATCTCTTGGCATCTATATCTTCATGTATTTTACACTCTTTTAACTGCCATTTCAAGAAGATGGACTAATATCGTATATCTTCCAGATCAGCAAGCAGTAACTTCGCACCTTCTTCTCATGATATTACAAAACCAACATATACATATGGTAAACAAAGCAAACGGAGTATCTTATGCTATCCAAAAATAATCTTGTCAAACTGGCGGGAATTCTGCTTTTACTGACCGCATCTTTCTTCGGAGGACAATTAGTAGCATCCCGATTCGCACCGCAGAGCCCATCTTCTACAAGTGAAACTCTCTCTACTGACGGTTCATCTGCCAACTCATCTGGCAACGTATCTGACAGTTCAGCCGAAAGTCCATCTGACAGTTCGTCTGCCAGTTCCTCTGCCATTGCATCAGCCGCCGAGAACTGGGGACTTAGTTTTCAGGAAGATGGGCAGCCACCCGTAGCGAATGCCACATTCGACGAACTGAAAGCCTATAACGCCTACTATGCTGAAGATACTGACGAAAAAGTTCTCTACCTGACCTTCGACTGCGGATATGAAAACGGCAACACTGAGCCTATCCTGGATGCTTTAAAGAAACATCATGCACCAGCCACCTTCTTTGTCGTCGGAACCTTCATCTCTTCCGAACCCGAACTCATAAAAAGAATGCACGATGAGGGTCATATCGTAGGCAACCACACCTACCATCATCCAGATATGTCCCAGATCTCGACGAAAGAAGCATTTGAGAAGGAATTAAAGGATGTGGAGGACCTCTATACCGAGATTACCGGAGAATCCATGACCAAGTACTACCGTCCGCCACAGGGCAAGTACAGCACCGAGAACCTACAAATGGCAAAAGATCTGGGATACCAGACCTTCTTCTGGAGCCTTGCCTATGTTGACTGGTATCAGGATGACCAGCCTTCTAAGGCAGAAGCATTCGACAAACTCCTTGGGCGGATTCACCCCGGGGCAATCGTTCTCCTGCATAGCACATCCAGTACAAATGCACAGATTCTGGATGAACTGTTGGGGAAATGGGAAGAGATGGGGTATCGTTTTCGGGCGTTGGATGAGTTGGGAATTTAGTGTAGAAAAGTAGACTCTTGGAAAGCGTACGGCGAAGCAGAAGCGGATGGCTGGCTCTGAGGCCGGGGCGTTTCGTTAACAAGGTGTAAGCGTGAGAATCCCCGTAGATTGGCAACCGAGTACACTCACTCCGAAATCTTGATGATTTCGCAGTTCGGGTACTCTTTCGTCTTTGACGTGAAGTCAAAGGCTCATGCCAATCTACGGGGATTCTCACGCTAACGCCTTGTAACACTTACTTGACGCTCTCAGAGCCACCCATCTTCTTCTGCTTCACCTGACATCTCCGGAATCTCAGAGTTTTCTCTGCTGGGAGGATTCCTGGCGAAGGATGCGCGTGGAACTGTGTTGACAGGGATCAACCGCCATTTCCTACCAATACCATTCCCCCCTTGCACCCCGTCAGGAATCCCCACAGTTCATGAAGAGTTACACATAAGAATGACAGGCAGAGAGGGGCAGTATGGGCATTCAGATCCGTAGAAGAGCCGTACAAGCCGTTAGTGAAAAAAAGGTCTGAAATCAGGATGAATTCTGTGCCACACGCACAGAATTCAAGAATGTCTGAGCCGGAGAAATCTTTCAGATTTGTCCGGCGATTACATTCGATTCCTGATTCCAGACCTCTTTTGAACTTACGGATTGTAGACGATTGGAGTCGGATCTGAATGCCCATACTGCTCCTCTCTGCCGTACGCTCCACATATACTCTTCAAGAACTCAATTCCCTATTCCACTGTAACAGATTTCGCCAGGTTCCTCGGCTTATCTACATCGCATCCACGCCCTACTGCGATATAATATCCAAAGAGCTGCAACGGAATAATCGCCAGTGAATTCGTAAAATACTTATTCGTCTCCGGAATGTAGATTACATAATCCGCCGCACGCTCCACATCCGTATTGCCTTCAACAGTTACCGCCATTACGAATGCTCCTCGAGTCCGCACTTCTTCCATATTACTGATCATCTTCTTATAGAGATCCTTCTGCGTCAGCACTGCCGCAACCAAGGTACCTTCTTCCACCAGGGAAATGGTTCCATGTTTCAACTCTCCTGCCGCATAAGCCTCAGAATGGATATAGGAGATCTCTTTTAACTTCAGAGAACCTTCCATCGAGATCGCATGGTCAATCCCTCTTCCGATGAAGAATACATCTCTTGCTGCCAGATAACGGTTCGCGAACTTCTGGATCCTCCCTTTATTATTCAACATCATCTCAACCTGGGACGGGAGTGCTTTCAGATCTTCCAGCATCTCCGCTAATCCGGCATCATCCAGATGTCCCCTCACATACGCGAACTTCATCGCCAGAAGATACATCGCGATCAACTGTGCAGAGTATGCTTTCGTGGTAGCAACCGCAATCTCCGGTCCCGCCCAGGTATACATTACATTGTCTGCCTCTCTTGCGATAGAACTTCCCACTACATTCACGACACCAAGAACTCGCGCGCCTAACCGCTTCGATTCCCGCAGTGCTGCAAGCGTATCGGCCGTCTCGCCAGACTGGCTGATAACAATTACCAATGTATTCTCATCCAGGATCGGACTTCGGTAACGGAATTCAGATGCCATATCCACTTCTACAGGAACACGCGCCAGCCCTTCGAAGATATATTTGCTGGTATGACCAACATGAGCCGCAGAACCACAGGCTACAATCATAATCTTCTGAATCTTTCGGATCTCCTCGTCCGTCATCCCAAGTTCTTCAATGACGATCTTCCCGTCTTTGATTCGCGGAGAGAATGTATCCGTAATAGCCTTCGGCTGCTCATACATCTCCTTCAGCATGAAATGCTCATAGCCGCCTTTTTCCGCCGCATTCACATCCCATTCAATTCTGGTGGACTCTTTCTCAATCGGTTCCTCGTCCACGTTAAAGAACTCCATAGACTCCTCTGTCATGCGAACGATCTCTTCATTTTCAATAAAAAAAACATCTCTGGTATATCTAAGAACTGCCGGTACATCCGAAGCAATGATATTGCCTCCATTCGTATGACCAACAATCAGCGGACTATCCTTACGTACCGCATATAATTCATTCGGATGATCCTTGAAAATAATTCCCAATGCATAAGAACCTTCCATACGATGCATGATCTTCGTCACAGCCTGAAGCGGATTTCCCTTATAGTAATAATCCAGAAGATGGGCGATGATCTCTGTGTCCGTCTCAGATACGAACTCATATCCATGCTTCTCTAATTTCTTCTTTAACTTCAGGTAATTCTCAATAATACCATTATGTACTACTACGATACTATGATCTTTATTAAAATGAGGATGGGCATTCACATCCGATGGTGAACCATGGGTTGCCCATCTCGTGTGACCGATACCAAGCGTTCCTGGGAGAGTTGCTCCATCGTGAGTCATCTCGCTTAATACCTTAAGCCTTCCTTTTGATTTCACCATCTCAACCTTCTCACCGTTATATACAGCAATACCTGCTGAATCATACCCTCTGTACTCCAGCTTAGATAAGCCGTCCAAGAGGATTGGCGCTGCCTGCTGGTTTCCGATATATCCTACAATTCCACACATATCTCTACTCCTTGTATTACCCTTGTATTTGTACAAACTACCGTTTTTTTTGCACTTTTAACCTGTATTGTATCAAATCCAGGCGCAAATGTAAAATAAAAGAGGAATGTAATTCACATTCCTCTTCGAACTCATTAATCCAAATCAATAAAGTCAACCTTAAATGTATCATCCGGTTCCATGTGACTACGCTTCTTCTGTGGCTGCGTACTCAAAAGTTCATCCAGATCATCAATCATCTCTTCCGGCTCATCTTCATTGTCATAACCATAATCTTCTTCGTAATCATCCTCGTCATAATCATCGAAGTCTTCTTCATCATAATCGTCAAAGTCGTCGAAATCATCTTCATCCACAAGGCTCATGGTCTTTGCAGGAACTCTTACAGCCGGTTCGCTCTTATCCTGTCCTGCTGCCGTCTTCTTCCCTTTGCCGGACGCTGCTTTCTCTGCCTTCGTTGATTTTGCTGATTTCTTCCCCTTTGCCGGTGCTTCTTCTTCATCTAGATCGATTCCATACTCATCATACAGATCATCTAATTCCAGATTACGATGGCGAAGTTTCACACCTACTACAATCAATACAATCAGCAACAACAACAGAATAATCGCACCAATAATCACAGCGATATCCAGAAAATCTTCAATAAACTGGAGAATCTTTCCCCAGATTCCTTTTGGTGATGATTTCTTCTCTGTCTCCGTCTGTACCGCCTGCTGAATGAATCTCTGATAGGTCTTATCCACCGTATCGTATTGATACAGAGCCTTCTGCCCATCCGTATTCAATGCATAGACAATATAATACTCAGCATTTGTAGTATCCTGCCATGCAGTGAATTCTTTTCCGTTCAGAGTAAGGGTTGTTTCCTGATACTGATTCGGAAGTTTTACAGAACCATCATTTCTCAGCATTACAAGATAACGATCTGCCGCAATCTCTACTTCTTCAAACGGAGCGAACGTACCTTCATCACTATTATATAGGAAGAAATCTGCTTCTCCGCCGGTAGTAGGAGTCAGATACATCGCAGACTCACCACTTGCCGCCTGGGTTACCACCTGACAGTTTGTACCCTCGAATGTCATCTCACCTCTTTCGAATCCGTTCGGAATCACTGCATCTGAGAAATCATTCGTAATCACATACTGAGTACCATCCACATCCACCTGTGGTCCTTCTCCGACCGGAGCAGTATCTCCTTCTTCTTCGCTCGTGATCAAGGAAGGATCGCCAGGACCAATCGTAACCGCAGAGCTTCCTTTTGTTATCTGCAGTGCCGATCCAGATGCATCCGTACCGGATGCCTGTGATATCTCAACCTTTGCCGTACCTTCCTCTAACGCCTGGAACTTAAGCACGAAATCCATACTTGTCCCACTTCCGCTGCCAGATAAAGTAATCGTTCCATCTCCACCAGATGCACTATCTCCACTTATGAACCTCAGCATACTGGAATCATAAGTCAGTGTTGCATCCAAAGACTGAAGATTAGAAGATGATGATAACTTTGCTGTCACCTCTACCTCTGCCCCTACTGTTGTTGAAGGGTCTGTAAAACGTAATTCCGCAGATGCCGCATTCGCAATCATGGATATGCATGGAGTCAGCACACATATCAGCAAAAATGAAGCAAGTGCCTTTTTAATTCTTCTCATGTAATCTACCTCGTTTTCTTTATACTCCGATTCTCTTAATGTCTCTTACATTGTACCGTCGTCTCCGCCAGCACCGCCTGCTTCCCCACCGGTTCCACCAGTCTCTCCACCGGTTCCGCCGCCAGTCGTTCCGCCACCGGTTCCGCCGCCAGTCTCTCCGCCGGTTCCGCCGCCGGTCTCCCCACCAGTTCCGCCACCGGTTGTTCCGCCGCCAGTTGTTCCGCCACCGGTTCCGCCGCCAGTCGTTCCGCCAGTCGTTCCACCGCCAGTTGTTCCACCGCCAATTGTTCCGCCGTTACCAGTATTGGTATACGTCTCCTCCGGCTGCTCCATAATTCCCTGGGTAGCCTCATCCGTATCTGCTTCTCTGTCTCCGGCTTTGGCGATAATCTTGCTACTGATTGATGCTACGGTTGAAGATGCCGTATACGTATCGCTCTCTCCATAGAAGAACTTGTGAAGCTGTTCTACATTGCTATCCAGTGTAACCGGAATAACAACGCTTCCAACCCCTGACAGCGTGTCTGTTGTCTTATCAAATGGGAATCCCGTTGTCTCTCCTAACTGGTAATCAAAAGCATCTTTGGCATACTCAAGTATCTCTGCCATTGTAAAGTTTGTAGATACTTCAGGGAATACCTTATCAATAATCTTGTTGATCTGTGCCAGACTAGCTCCCTGCAATTTTTCGATAATCTTCGACAAGACATCTCTCTGACGCTCTGCACGCTTAAAATCATCTCCAGCCGTATACCGGATTCTGGAATAAGCCGTTGCCTGAAGACCATTTAACGTCTGAAGTCCCGGCTCTGTAACCCCCGGCGACACCCGTCCAGTCACTTTCATAATCTCAATCGCATATCCACAGATATAGGAGATCTCCTCCTCCTGTACATCTATCTCTACACCACCTACGGCATCTATCACATCAATCAACGCATCAAAATTCACGGTCACATAATGTTCTATATCCATGTCCAGATTCTTATTCAGCATGGCCACAGCCGCTTCCGGTCCGCCATAAGAATATGCTGCATTCGCCTTATCTAAGGATCCGTCCTTTTGCTCCAACATTGTATCACGATAGATAGAGGATATCTTCACTTCCATCGTCTCCCGATTCAAACTGGCAATCATAATCGTATCGCTTCGCGTACCTTCCCCTAGTTCCGCATCACGGGAGTCCACGCCGAACAGCGCTACGTTCAGATATCCGGTTCCCCGCTCCTTTGCTTCCTCCGATACATTCAATGCTTCCGGATCTAATTTTACCGTCTCTATCTTCGATAACTTACTTGCCAGAATTCCAACTCCGGCTGCTGCAACCAGTGCTACCGTTCCGCCAAGAATGGCTCCAATCTTCTTACCCAGCGACCAGGAGGCAAATCCACGCTTCTTCGATCTGCGCCCACGCCTGTAATGCTTTCTTCCCTTTGCCATTATCCAATATCCTTTCTTTTCGACATGCTTATGATAATACTCTTCACTATATTACTCCATTTTCTGCGAAACTTCAATTATAAATCACGGTTTTCTGCCGTTTTTTCCCAATATGTCGTGCTTGCAGAACATATTTTCACAAGCCATAGCGGAAGTCTCCTGTAATTCTGCCCTAATTTGTACCCCAAGTACTTACAGCCGCTCTTATAGATCAGGCTTGGAATCAGGTAAGGTTTTCTGCTTTTTATCAAATGCATCATGGTCTGTGTCACTAAGCGAATCCCCTCACTCTCCGAGCGAATCCCCTCAAAGATCTCCGGATGATCTGCCTGTGATACTGCCAGATCAAAATTCCGATGGAACTGCTGTAAGCCCGAGTAGTTATGCGAATGTATCACCTGTGCCTCTGCGGCATAAGCCACCTGATATCCGGCATTCACCATCTTCGCTGCCATGATCATATCTTCATTGAATATCGTTCTTTTGGTAAATCCTCCCATCTCCTGGTAGATATCTCTACGATATGCCGCACATACATCCGAACAGAAATAGGTCTTAATTCCAAGTTCCGGAAGATCGCTCTGATCCTTCACCCTGCTTTCTCCCGGATAATTGAATCTCCTGGTATACCGTTCTATAAAGTCACAGTCTTTCGCCGGAAGCTGACGTGCATAAGAGACTCCTACACGATCCGTCTGCTTCAATGCCTTCACCAGTCCTTCAATCAGCCGGACATTCGCCGGAACTGCATCCTGTGTCATGAATACCAGAATCTCCGCATCGGATAAGGAGAATCCCATATCACGGGTTGCGCCATGATCGAACTTGGTCGGATCAATATGCGTCACACTGACTCCCGGCATTCGCTCCACCTCTTCCGGAAAAGTTCCCGACTTCGTATTAATCACGTGGATGCGCCTGATCGGATAGTTCTGCTTACCTAATCTACGCAACAATTCTTCAAACTTGCCGTCCGGACGATATGTCGGAATTACCACATCTACAATACTCTGATTACTCATCACTTTTCTTCATCCCTTTTCTTATCATATCCCACAAACCAGTACATCATCCCTGTCAGAATCAGCCAAAACCAAGTGGTTGGATTACTAAACCATGTTGTAAAAAACGCAAGTCCAAGATAGATCGCCAACTGTCCATAGAACAGATATGACACCGGATTCGTACTTCTCTTTACAACTTTCACTAATATTTTTGCCACAACACCAAGAAGTGCTGCAAATATGAACACACCAACAATTCCGAAATCATAATACGCATCATAGAACATCGTAAGCGTTGTCAACTCAGGCTTCGTCAGATATACCGGCGAAGCAATCAATTCCGGAAATACGAATTTCAACCCCGTCAGGGCAAATGCAGGGAACAACATTCGAATTCCCCATGTATGCTCTGCCAACTGCGCAACCATGCAGTTAAAATTCTCAAAATTATTCGCCACATACATGTATGGCTGCGTAATGAATATCGGCATCTTCTCATATTTCATCTCAAAGATACCATTTAAGTATGTCACATCATGATGCCTGAACACCGTCAGAATTACATAGATTGGAATTAATGCCACGACCAGTATTACCATAGTTCGGAGCCGTATTTTCTTATTCACCATAATATATGTAACTACGGCAAATCCTACTGCAAACAATAATTGGAATCTGGATACACACAAGAACGGCACTGCCACCGCAATCACATTCGTTATCACAAGTATCATTCTGTTCCGATATCCAATCACACTGCTCACCTTAATATACAAGATTGTAATTGCCGGAATCAGAATACAACTGATGGTAAAATAATGCACTCCCGACACATGAAAATAAGAATATGCATGAGGCTCATCCGAAAATAACGGAATGAATCCCACCTTTACCGCCTCAAACGTAAAACAAAGCACAGAGAGTACCGCAAGTCCAACAATGCACAAAAACAGCCTCTTTGCCTGCACATCATCCTTATCCAGTTCCTTCTCCTCTGTCTTACCGTATTTCTGTCCCCACTCATAACCGATTCCGAATCCGACATAAATCAGGAAGAAGCACAGCCATGTAATGTATTGCCATTCTTGCTGCAACTTACTTAACTGCAGACAGGCAATCCCCTGGCCTCCTACCCAGGCAAGGGTAAAAAGTGCCCGCAATTCAACAAGGCTCCCCGTCTGTCTTACCCAATGCACATATAAGAACAGTGCTTCTAACATCAGTATCAGTCCGGAGATATAATACAAACCTGCCAGAGATGCAATATAACTTACAAGAAAAGCAAGCATATACGTACCATATTCCAAGATAATATTATTGCGTCTCCTCATTGTGTACATCTCCTTCAAACGTAGTCTCCATCGCCGTTGTATCTTCTGTCACACCTGTCAGATAGATAATATCATCATGAATCTGCTGTACCTTCTCAGATGGTACATAGTCCGCCTCGCCAAACAGATTCTGATGCAGCATCGTCACATTACTAACGAAATCTATCGGCACCACATAAGAGCCTTCATGATTCAGGACTGATTCACTCGTTGTCACATTATACGGGAAGCCTGACGTATCCACAATATTGTAATCCAGAATATTCGAAGCAAATCCCAGCATATCACTAATTGTCAGACTGGTGGATATCTGTGGGAATACTTCATTGACAATCTTATTCAAGGTCACAATGTTCGCCTTCTTTGCTTTCTCAGCCACCTTCTGAAGCACAACTCTCTGGCGCTCCGTTCTCTTAAAATCCATTCCATCCGTATAACGGATTCTGGCATATCCCACAGCATGAACACCATCCAGCACATAAGTTCCTGCCTCTTCCTCAATCGGCACCATCTCTTTTCCTACGACCTGCGCTGTCTCAGATGCATATCCATTACTGTAGAACGCTTCTTCCTGAGTCAGTTCCATTTCAATACCCCCCAGTGCATCTATGACATCCACCAACGCACTAAAGTTCACACTGACATAATTCTGTATATCCAGATCAAAATTCCTGTTTAACAGACTGATTGCCGCTTCCGGTCCGCCTGAGTGATACGCCGAATTCGCCTTTTCATAGGTTCCATCCGCCTGCTGAAGCAGCGTATCACGATAGACAGATAAAAGCCTCACATCATTCGTCTCATTGTTAATGCTTGCAATCATGATACAATCACTCTGTAC
Organism: Bariatricus sp. SGI.154; assembly: GCF_050313795.1. Lineage (NCBI taxonomy): Bacteria > Bacillati > Bacillota > Clostridia > Lachnospirales > Lachnospiraceae > Bariatricus > Bariatricus sp. SGI.154. The sequence goes on along the minus strand of NZ_JBNPMC010000003.1, from coordinate 73,892 downwards.
TCCACCCTCCAATTCGCCATTCCGCGAATCCAGTCCGAAAAGCGCAATATTCGTATACGGTCCTGTATCCCTGTAAGCCTCCAACTTATCTTTATTCAAGATATTAATATCCAATTTGTCCAACTTAAATACTCCATAAGCAACCACGCATAAAACTGCAAGTATAATCACCTCAAAGGTTAGAAATGCAATTCTTTTTCTGCGCCTTTTTCTTCTCTGTCTCTGGCGTTCTTCACGCGCCATCTTCTTCGTCATGCGTTTTTTCTTGCTCATACTATTTCTCCCCTTACAGGCTAATATGCGTTCTTGTTTACAAAGCCTTTAAAAAATGTCAAAAAGATAATCTTAAAATCAAATCCCAGCGTCCAGTTCTCAATATAATACAAATCATGCTCAATACGCCCGCGAATGGATGTATCCCCCCGGTATCCATTCACTTGTGCCCATCCCGTAAGACCAGGACGAACCTGATGCTTGACTCTGTATCTTGGAATCTCCTCGCTGAATTTCTCAACAAACTGCGGCCGCTCCGGTCTTGGTCCCACCAGGCTCATGTCACCTTTTAATATATTGAAAAGCTGCGGTAGTTCATCAATACTTGTCTTACGTATGAACTTGCCAATCGGGGTCACTCGCGGATCATCCTTCGTCGTCCAGCCCGCTTTCTCCACCTTCGCATCCTGCACAATCATCGAACGGAACTTGTACATATAGAATGGCTTATTCTGAAGCCCGATTCTCTCCTGCTTAAATATCAACGGTCCTGGCGCCGTTATTTTGATAATGATTGATACAACTAACATAACCGGAGAAAACAATGTAATTGCAACCAACGCTCCAAAGATATCCACACATCTCTTCATAAATGCATTCAACATATTATTCAGCGGAACATGACGGATATTAATGACTGGAAGTCCGATCAGATCCTCCGTATACGGCTTGGTTGGGATGATATTATTGTAATCCGGAATAAACTTCGTATGCACTCCGGACTTCTCACACATGCTTACAATATGTTCCAACTTGTGATATTCTGCCAGTCCCAGTGTGATAGCAATCTCATCCAACTTATTCTCTGGCAATACGATCGTCAGGTTCTCCGTTCTTCCTAACACTTTAATCCCGCGGTATTCAGTTCCCCTTGGCACATTATCCGCCAGAATTCCTCTTACAATATATCCCCATTCAGGATTGGCAATAATACGGTCAATATACTGCTCTGCCGCCCGACTGTACCCGACCAGCAGGATATGCTTCTGATTATAGCCCTGTCTACGCATATTCCGCAGAATCTCACGGATAATATTTCGTATGATTACTTCCACAAATACATTCACGCAAAAGAATACGAAAATCATCTTTCGAGAGAAATCAGACTGTTTCGTCAGATACAGCAATAATATGAATGCCATCAATCCAATCGCATTGGCCTGCATAATGTGCCATGCTTCCAGCCGCCTGCCCTGCACACGCTTCGGCGTATATAACTGGAACGCATAATATAGAATCAAGTATCCCGGTACTATAAACAATAGAACCTTCATATACTCCTGTAGAGATAGAAACCAGGGATCCAATGCAAATATCCCGCTCTTAAATCTAAGATACCACGCTGCCACGTAGGAAAACGCAATCGCCAGCGCATCAATTACTACATGCAATCTATTCAATAACTTCTGATTATCTTTAATCACGTTCTTCACCTGTTTTTCATAGTTTATTATCGTTAATCAGACGCTTCCATCTAACCATTACACTTTATAATACAATAATTTGCCTGAATCGACAACCCATTGTATGGCGGATTTTCTTAACATTTCATTAATACTTTTGAAATATTTATACTCATATTCTTCAGTTCATGTAGAAAATAGTTGAAATCTCTGCTATAATGAGGCGGTAAACCAAAACAAACTTATACAGTTTGTATCGTTACATGCTTAAGTATCAAGAATCGGAGCAGAAATGAATATGAAAGTAACAATTGTAATACCAAATTACAACGGGAAACATTTTATGGAGCCATGTCTGGCTTCACTGAAAGAACAGACATACCGTGATTATAGAATTCTTGTGGTAGACAACGCTTCTACGGATGGAAGCATCGAATATATGAAAGAGAATTATCCAGAGATTGATGTCATTGCCCTGGATCAGAATTATGGATTCAGCAGGGCAGTGAATGTCGGAATACAGAATTCTGCTACCCCATATGTCATTCTTCTTAATAATGACACAACGGTTGATCCACATTATGTTGAAGAGATGGTAAAGGCTATTGAAAAATCGCCGCGAATCTTCTCTGTAAGCAGTAAGATGATTCAGATGTATCACCCGGAATTGATTGACAGTGCAGGGGATCTCTATACGCTGATCGGATGGGGAATCTGCCGGGGTACCGGACGTCCGGTCACAAATTACACGGAAGCAGACGAGATATTCACAGCATGTGCCGGGGCGGCAATCTATCGCAGATCCGCCTTTAAGAAGATTGGATATTTTGATGAGAATCATTTTGCTTATCTGGAAGACATTGATGTGGGATATCGGGCGAAAATCTACGGATATAAGAATATGTACTGCCCGACAGCACTTGTATATCATGTAGGAAGCGGGACAAGTGGATCGAAGTATAATTCCTTCAAGGTGAAGTTATCCGCAAGAAATAACATCTATCTTAATTATAAGAATATGCCTATTGTGCAGCTGATACTGAATTTTCTTCCACTGCTTGCCGGGTATCTGGTGAAATATGCATTTTTTATTAAGATAGGGTTCGGCAAAGATTATAAAGAAGGGATCAAAGAAGGATTGCAGACTATGAAGGCTCAGAAGAAAGTTAAATTCAGGCTGCGCCATCTAGATAATTATGTTCGTATTGAACTTGAACTGATTGCCAATACTTTTGCTTATGCCAAGGATTGGATTACGCGGAAAACAACCGGAAAATAATGCCAGAATTTCAAAACAGCGCCTATGGACTAACCTCCAGGGCGCTGTTCTTTCTCTAACTAAAGTTTTCCTAACATTTGTACCTAAAAATGAAATGTATCTTTCAATCCAACCCACAACTGATCCTTATCACTCAGATTCAAGGCCGTACCATCTTCCAACTGATATCCGGCCGCTGAAGCCGTACCTTTATACTCACCGGTCAACTGCGGCCACTCAATTCCAATCTCCGGATCATTCCATGCAAGTCCGCCTTCATCTCCCGGATGATAGAAATCCGTACATTTATAACAGAATTCCGCGATATCACTCAACACCAAGAATCCATGTGCGAATCCCTGCGGGATATAGAACTGCTTCTTATTCTCTTCTGTCAGTTCAATACCGAACCATTTTCCATATGTTTCGCTGTTACTTCTTAAGTCTACTGCCACATCGAATACAGATCCTTTAATGACTCTTACTAATTTTCCCTGTGGGAATTCTTTTTGGAAATGCAGTCCTCTTAAAACTCCCTTGGTCGAGCAAGACTGATTATCCTGCACGAACTCCATCGTAAGCCCTGCTTCTTCCATATCCCTCTGGTTATAAGTCTCCATAAAGTATCCTCTGGCATCCCCATGAACGGTTGGCTCGATGACACAAAGACCTTCAATCCCTCCGGCATTCTTCTCAACTTTAATCTGTCCCATAATCTTCGAATCTCCTTACCATTTTCCTTAAACTCTGTTATTTTTGAATCTAGAATTCAATTTCCTTCAAATACCTTCCAAGAGCATCCTGCCAAGTTGGCAGAGGCTCAAATCCATTTTCAGCCAGTTTGCTCTTATCCAGTCTGCTATTGAATGGACGCGCAGCCTTGGATATACCGTACTCTTCTGTTGTAACCGGCTTCACGCTTAATCTATCCTCCGAGTACTCAGTATGACCTAATTCTACCGCCTGACGGAAGATCTCCTTCGTAAAATCATACCAACTGATGTAGCCACCTTCATTCGTCGCATGATAGTAACCGTATTTCTCAGTCTCAATCATATCTACCAGAAGCCTTGCCAGATCATAGGTATAAGTCGGAGTTCCAATCTGATCATTTACAACCTTAAGCTGATCATGGGTCTTGCCGACGTTCAGCATCGTTTTAATAAAATTCTTGCCGTTCTTGCCAAATACCCATGCGATACGTACGATAAAATACTTAGAAAGATTATCAGCCACCGCCAGTTCCCCTTCTAACTTCGTCTCGCCATATACATTCAATGGCTTGTAATCCTTGCAATCCGGCTGCCAAGGTTCTGTGCCCTGGCCATCAAATACATAATCCGTACTGATATATACCATCTTACAATCCAACTGCTTGCAGATTTTTGCAATATTCTCCGTACCGCCGGCATTGATTGCACGTACCTTCTCTACTTTATCATCATCCTCTGCCATATCAACAGCCGTCCATGCCGCGCAATGAACTACTACATCCGGATTCACATCCGTAATCTTCTTCTCAACCGAAGACGCATCCGTAATATCCATCTGCATATAAGGCATGGTCGTCACTGCAGAACCGTCTGCTACTCCACTGTATTCAGGAGCAATATCAGAGCCGATTCCTTCATAGCCGCGTTTCGCCAGTTCATTCATCACATCATGACCAAGCTGACCGCCGACACCCGTCACTAATACCTTCATATCGAAAATCCTCCTAATCTTGTATGCCGTATATCTGTCCTATCATATTCCACAATTCCAGTCATATATTAGCGGTTTGCGTACATCTTCTCATAATAATTCTGATACTCACCAGATATGATAGTCTCCCACCATTCTTTGTTATCCAGATACCACTGGATTGTCTTCTTAATACCATCTGCAAACATTGTCTCCGGAAGCCATCCAAGTTCATTGTGAATCTTTGTCGGATCAATCGCATAACGCATATCATGACCTTTACGATCTGTAACATAAGTAATCAGACTCTCCGGTTTCCCTAATTCCTTACAGATAATCTTAACGATATCGATATTCTTCATCTCATTGTGTCCGCCAATATTATATACTTCGCCGACGCGTCCGTTATGGATAATCAGATCAATTGCCTTACAATGGTCTTCTACATAGAGCCAGTCACGTACATTCTCACCCTTACCATATACCGGAAGTGGTTTGTCATTCAATGCATTGGCGATCATCAGCGGGATCAGTTTCTCCGGGAAATGATATGGTCCATAATTATTAGAACATCTGCTGATTGTTACAGGAAGTCCATAGGTTCTATGATATGCCAGCACTAACAAGTCTGCTGCCGCCTTAGAAGAACTGTATGGGCTGCTCGTATGGATCGGGGTCTCTTCTGTGAAGAATAAGTCTGGTCTGTCAAGTGGAAGATCTCCATATACTTCATCCGTAGATACCTGGTGATAACGGGTAATTCCGTATTTTCTACATGCATCCATCAATACAGCAGTTCCCTTAATGTTCGTATCCAGGAATACTTCCGGATTCTCGATAGAACGATCCACATGGCTCTCTGCTGCAAAGTTCACTACGATGTCCGGATGCTCCTCTTCGAATAATTTGTATACTGCTTCGCGGTCTGTAATGCTTTCTTTTACAAATCTGAAATTCGGGTTGTCCATTACAGGTGCAAGTGTTGACAAGTTCCCTGCATATGTCAAGCAGTCCAGACATACAATACGATAATCCGGATACTTGTTCAGCATGTGAAATACAAAGTTACTTCCGATAAATCCGGCTCCACCAGTTACAATAATATTCATGATATTTTCTCCTCTTTTCAAAAAAAATTTTTAATACTCTGGATTAATACAGATTCTCCTGATATTTTCCATCTAATACATCCTTTAAGTACTGTCCATACTGATTCTTCTTCAATACCTCATATACTTCCAGTACTTCTTCTTTAGAGATCCATCCATTCAGGTATGCAATCTCTTCCAAGCATGCAATCTTACGATGCTGATGAGACTCTACCGTTTTCACAAAATTCGTTGCATCTACAAGACTTTCATGTGTTCCTGTATCCAGCCATGTGAAGCCCTGTCCAAGCAGTTCCACATTCAGATGCTCTGACTCCAGATACACTCTGTTCAGATCTGTAATCTCCAGTTCTCCACGAGCACTCGGCTTCAAGTTCTTTGCATATTCTACAACTTTATTATCGTAGAAATACAAACCGGTTACACAATAATTACTCTTTGGCTTCTCTGGCTTCTCTTCGATAGAGATTGCCTTTCCTTCATGATTGAATTCTACGATACCAAAACGCTCCGGATCATCTACATAATACCCGAATACAGTCGCTCCTTTCCCTGTTTCTGCATTCTGAACCGCAGCTTTGAGACGCTTCTTCAATCCATGGCCAGCAAAGATGTTATCTCCAAGAACCATTGCAACCGTATCATCACCGATGAATTCTTCACCAATAATGAATGCCTGTGCAAGTCCGTCCGGGCTTGGCTGAACCGCATAGGACAGATTCACGCCAAACTGATGTCCGTCTCCTAAAAGTTCATGGAAACGAGGGGTATCCTGCGGAGTTGAGATAATCAAAATATCGCGGATACCTGCGTTCATCAGAACAGACATCGGATAATAGATCATTGGCTTGTCGTAGATTGGCAATAACTGCTTGGATGTTACCATGGTCAGAGGATACAGACGTGTGCCGGAACCTCCTGCTAATATAATTCCTTTCATGTGGAACCTCCTTTGTATTTTTAAGATAATTATAGTGTTCTTAAATTAGTCAATTTCATTCGGTCTATTTGTATTATAAAAGGTGACGCCAGGTCACCTTCAAGGGTTTTTTATACTTTTTTACACTTTTTTCATATTTCATACTCAATTATCAACATTGATAAAAGGAATATGAAACGGGGGCAGCCCCGCTTGCATTGTTATATTGGCAACAATAGGTCTAAAATAAGAAATTAACATTACTGCAGTATTTCTTTTCAATAATTTTGTTACTAATTCTTCTGAAATATCATCTTTCCAACTAAATTCCGCACTTAAAATACCATCCACAAAAAAAGGAGCTTTTGCATCTCTTCCTCCAATTTTTAATCTCAATTTTGAAAGAGCCATTTTTTCTTCTATCCGTTTTGTTTCTACATTAATCTCAATAGGAATTCCATCTTGCTTATTTTTATCAAATTCTTTATTAACTTCAAATGTAATCCTTTCCAAAATAGGGTTTGTAAACTGAAATGAACTTTCTGTCATAGACATTCTCCTTACGCTATAAATTGACAATCAATACAGTTATTTAAATTTGTATCATTCGTACAACTAATTAATACCGCTGTGGTAATTGGTTCATCTTTCGCAACTTCTTTTTCAGTATCATTTACGATTATATTATTCTTTTCATAAAAAACATTTTTTAGTGATTTTATAATAATTTCTCCTTGTAATGTCTCTGTCTGTTTCGTTTTTAATTCATCGCTATCTACTATAAAAAAACTCCGCAGCCGCTCCGTATAAGGCACTGAAATAACTTTATACAGACTTTCAATCCTAGATTCATTTTCCAAAACATCAATATATTCGCTAATTTTTTTATTATTCAACTCAAAAAAGATGCCTGAATCAGGTAACATATTCGCGCTTACTTCATCTACAGGAATCGATTTTAATCTAAAAACAGAACACTCGAAATCATAATACACATAAAGCATTGTTCCTTCATCTGAATCCCGAAATACCTGTTCCATTGTTTTTTCATTCTTTAGTAAATTAAGTAAAAGTTTCGCATTTACATTAGCAATAATGTATTCACCTTGTTCTTCGTCAATACATAACACAAGTTTTCTACATTTTTTTTTATCGAGACATACAAATAAGAGTGGCACATCGAATGTTACCAAATCTATCTCTCTGTACAATATTCCATAATCAATTATTTCGATCCATTTTTCTCCCATACTTCAATCACCTCAAATTCATCAGACGGATCTATCTCATCATATAAATACCAATGAATATGTGTAGTTCCTTTTTCTCTAACTCTTGGACCATGCTCTGATCTCATTATTCCTTTTGCCACTGCTCTCCCTTTTTTAGGAAAATGAACCGCCATGTGAAGTTCTTCCAAATCACGAAAACATGAACAACTATAACTTTTAATATCTGTTTCCGAAAAACCTGGAAGTCCCTTTTCCATCTGCGACTTAAAATCTTCTTGGGTTATTTTTTTCTTATTTTCAGTGTATTTTACTCCTCTATACACTTCTTCTGACCCATATTCTGTCTCCAAATCTTTTGGAAAACCTACTTTTCCTTCCTTCAATGCATTACGTAATACTGAAGGAAAGCGCAAATAATAATCTTTATTCATATTTTTTCTCGTACCTTGAATTTCAATACTACTCCCCCTGAAATTCTTACCCACATCCGACCCAAATTGATTAACAACATTGTACCATATCTTTTACAATTTGCAAATAAATACTCCCGCCTCTTTTGAGATACGAAATCCTTTGTCCGTCTTCTTCTTCACATAAGCCCGGAATTCTTTGTACCTTTCTGAGATATACTGACCCTGATTCCCGTGACAGGAAAGCACATATGATATCAATGGTTCCGGTTCCGGAACTGTCAGAGAATCTTCGTACAGTCTCCATTCATTATCAGCAAAATATTTCTTCAGAATACCGCCTCCGTTTTCCATTCCGAATCGTTCGTATAATTTATCTGCTGACAATACAATCCTGTCATCAAATCCTTGTACCAGTCTGCTGACTTCAATCATATGATTCTTACCATAGGTACTGCACACGAATCTTCCATAAGGCTTCAGAACCCGTCTTACTTCCTCACAGACTTTCCCAATATCTTCACAATAGAATAACACATGATTCGCAACCACAAGATCAAAACTTTGATCCAGATACGGTATCTGATGACAATCTAATGCTTTGAAAGAAAACCTTTCATCCTTCGTTCCAATGGTACGCCGGGCATCTCTCAGCATTCCTTCCGAGACATCCGAAAGAATCACCGTCACATTCTCCGGCAACTGTTTTATATTACTGCTCCAGAGTGTTCCATCTCCGCAGCCAATCTCCAATATCTTCATGACCGGACGAATCTCTAGTTGCTGATATATCCATGGAAACCATCCTTGCTGATTCTGTGAATATAGGCTATGAAGATTGATTCTAGAGGAGATATTGGATGCATTCTGGTATTGGTTCTTTAAACTCTTCTCCATACTGGTAAGATGAATCAGGTTCAACATATGCGTCCAATCTATGGTATGTTCTTTACGAATCGCATCTGAAGTATCCTGAATCGCCTGTTCTACCAACTGCATTTGCTCAATGCGGTCACGTACAAGTTTCAACTGGATATTCAGCGAATTCAGCATGAAATGATAATCTGAATCATCAATGGTCATCTCCCTGATATCATCTAAAGAAAATCCAAGATATTTTAATAATAATATCTGCTGAAGCCTTGCCAGGTCTTCATCCGTATAAAAACGAGCCCCCGCTTCGCTCACGAAGGAGGGCTTTAAGATGTCTTGCTTGTCATAATAACGAATCGTCCGTAAAGTAACCTGCGCCATGCGGGCAAATTCGCCGGAAGAATAATAGCCATTTTTTTTCATATTACTCTAATCTCCTATTTATACTTATCAGACTACAATATGACTTTTCACTCTATCGCGCTCTTCCAAATGTTCATCAAATCTCACAATATGTTTCATTGCAAAATCAAATTGTAATTGCGCACTCGGAACATAATAAAAATGTTCCATAATAAATTTCACAAAATTAACTGGAGATATCGGTTTGTCTACAGGTATCCTGCAGTTTTTATATTCACCATTTTTTATGCGATAAAACAGTGATACATTTTCTCTGTTTTGCACAAACATTTCAGTAGATTTTTTTAGGATCGACATCTTTGATCTTCGGATCCAGGGGATTTAAACCCATCATCAGATAGTGGTACTGCTCTTCTGTAAGTTCGGCAGCCTCCTGCGTGTTTCTTGGCCATGACAGTCTTCCGGCTTCGAATCTTTTATAAAGGAGCAGAAACCCCGTACCCATCCACAAAAGTCCTTTGCATCGGTCAGAGCGCTTTCCACAGAACAGGAAAAGAGTTCCTTTTTCAAAAGGATTCTGTCTGTACTTATCGCCTATGATCGTTGCCAGCCCATCAATACCTTTTCTGAGATCAACTGTTCCACAGGCAAGGACTACACGACGGATACCGGCAGCATCTTCAAGCATGGGACACCTCCCTTATAATCCGGCTCAGAAGAGAATCCGAAATATCATTTGTAATCTCAATCTTTAGTGCAGAAGTACGGATAACCGCAACCGGGCCGCCTGAAATCATCTGCTCGTTTTTCACCGGCGAAGCACAATAGGGAATTTCCACAAAAGAAAGTTCCGTATTTCCTGCGACTGCAGGGACGGCATCGCAGTTTTCCTTCATTTCTTCATAAGCCTTTTGCCTGAATTTCCGCTGCCAGTGATAATAGCTTTGTTCGCAGATTCCATTTTCATCCATCCAGCTCTTGGCTGACTGTCCAGCTGGACGCTGCCCACATGCCTTAATGACTCCCTTCCAGTATTCAGCACGGACTTCATGAGTGCATTGATCCATAGTCTTTAGTTCCTCCTTGAAAAAATCTATTGTTTTTTTCAAGTATGGACTAAAAATGAATTTAGTGAAAGGCGAGCGTTTTGACGTTTACAATCTCAGTATAACAATAAGCCTCCAAAATAACAAGAAAAGCGTAAAATTGTCCCTGAAAACTTAACGACATAATTTGACAATTCACACCTTTTCTCATGAAAACACATCATATGCTTTGGATATTCTACATATCCGGCAGATAATGCATGACCTTCATTGCTACATCTCGCTTTACTTCAACAGAATATTTCTTAAATAATAAGTTCTTATCCCAATTAAAGAAAAAACTTAATATTTTTTCAACGTAATTTTATCTCCCCATAATCTATCTGTGCTCTTTAATAATTTTGAATCTAATCCAGCCTGTGGAAAAAAGGTCAACTCACCAAAATAAATCTTATTATTTGCACAATACAAATCAACTCGTACACAAGGGAAATCTTGGGCTAATGTCTCTGCTATTTCAAACATTTCATCCATATATTCAGGCTTTTTCATTGTGTATCCCTCCGGCTCATTGAGACCAGTATAATTATACCTTTTAAAATTCCATTCTTTATCAAAAAAGTGAAATTTCGTATTTCCCTCTTCTCTTCCCGTACAAACCATTACATTATCCGCAACACCATTAAAACATAAGAATTTATAATCATCAAACGTATTCTTTTCAAAATCACTCATGTATTTTTCAATCAATATTTTAGGCTTAACACTTTTATATGGCCACTCTCTCCAACGATAAAAATAATTTTCCTTCATATGCTCATTAATTTTACTCCTCGCACTTTGTATATCAAAATCCTTTTTATTTTTACACAAAATATAACTTCCACTGTCATGATTACATTTTATAACAAATTGATTGGGCAACTCATCAAAATTAATTTCATCAAAACAATTATAAATACCTATTAACGGAATCAAATACTCTTCTCCTAATACTTCTTTTATATGGTTTCTGACTTCAATTTTATCAACTAATTTTATCATTATTGGATTTTTATAATATAATTTTAACCACTGAAGTTTTTCATTAAATGTTTTTGGATTCTTTAGATCGAGTTTTTGTCCCATATGGTATTCATAATAAATAGGAATTATCATACGACTCGGTAATAATTTCTCTATGTTTAGTTTTTTTATAATTTTCATCTTTTTATCAGCCAAATTCATTTTCTAATATCCCTCATATAATTAATATTAATTTTTCTTAATCACAACTCATCTTACTAATAGTCCTAAAATTCGCGATTCTTATCTTCGTTGAAACATATTGATTTCTGAGTCAATAACATCTCCTTTACTAACTATCATAGCATCTTTCAATACTTTTCCTGGTTCGTCAACTACTAATTCTTCTAAATACGGATAAATAATTTCTGAATTATTCAAAGAAAATGTCTTATAATACAATGTTGGCGTATGATCTACTACATAATGCAATATATCATCCACTAAATAAGTTGGACTCTCTATAGTAGTCGGTATACTAGTTTCAATTCCACCATTTTTATCACAACTGACGTCAATAATCATAGATCCCCTTTTCATCTTCTTCAAATCATCTTTATATATAATATGATCCGTACGCATAACATCCCACAAAACACAATTAACTATAACATCATAATTTACAATTTCTTTTCTCAAAAGTTTCTCCGTTTTTCTATCATACTGTATTACATCTGCCCCTAGCATATTTAGTATCTTTATTACTCCTCTTGCAGTATTTCCACGTCCTAAAACAGCAACTTTGGTTTCATATGGCATTTTTGCATAACATTGAAAAGCATGTAGCACAGCTGCTTCTCCAGCCAATTCATTATTTCTCCAAAACACATGCCTTCCTTCAAAATACATCCGTTCCCAAGCATAAGCAGTTAATTTATTCTTAATTAATATATCTGTAATTTCTTTGTTCTGAGTTGCATGTACCCACCCAAAAATAGTCTGTCTTTCTGTTAATTTTTCTAGATAATCTGCATCACCGACCTTTGGATCACATATTATATCTTTATTCAAACACTCTTCATGAGAACAAATATTACAACCACATTCTATATATTTTTCGTCTTCTATACCAAGAACCCTCCCGTACCCTCTCTCAAAATACAAATTTGCAGGATTCTTCATATATACAATATGTTCCGGCACAATTGCTCGTCTATTCTCATTTTCCTTGTGACTGATTGGGAATGCTATCGTTTTCATTTTTTCCTCCATCCATAATAACACCTGTAGAAATTCATTTAGATCGGTGGCGCATCTGACTATCTATTAATGTATCATCTTTAAAATCAATTTCCTGATAATCTTCGTTATTAAATCTTGATGTTCACATAAGGGTCTTAATTTATCAAATAGAGGGGTTTCACTCAAATCAACATAAGACACTAATTCTCTTTCCAATTCATTACAATGCTCACTAAGTAAAGAACACTTTTGATTTAAAACACGAATTGCATTTTCCGAAGTTCGTTTATCATAATAATATTTATCTACAAGAGCATCTATGACCTTCTGTCCTTCCATCTCACCTGATTGCATCATATCAAAAGTACATTTTACCTCTTGTCCCATAGAAAAATCCCCTTTAATTTCTATAACCACATCATTATAATCAAATACCTGGCAATTATAAATCGGTATGCCTGACCGTACAATTACCACGGCATCGGATACATTTATAGTAAAATTGTTCATCTTTTTCCCATAATGCCTTCCCATATTAATAACCATCTTATTACATGTAATCGGAATCACCATGCACAACTCACATTTCTTTCCGTTTTCCCTCAATTCATAATCCTCATAAACCCCTGAATATAAATCCTTGTATTCTCCAAACATAATTCTACTTATCTTAGATTCTTCCGTCTGACGATGCGCTTTCCAAAAAAACCAAGGATTTTCAAAAACATTTAAATCAATCCATTGTACCTCTAATCCAGTCTTTTTTATACTATAAGGAAAAGATAACTGATCTCGTTTTGCATATTTTTTCAACAATTCAAACCACAATTGCATCGTCCGATTTACCAACTCGTTATTATGTCTTCGGATTAGCACAGTACATTCCGCAAGCCCAAAATGTTCCGGAAACTTTTCTCTCTTCATAAAATCAAGCCATGGAATAACTCTTTCTCTATTCTCTTTCCGACCTATAACACATGCAACCGCCTCTTCATACATACAGTCTCGAACACTGTGTTTAAAGCACGCCATATTACGCTTATTCATATGACAATATTGTTCTAAAAAATCTTTTATACTGTTTCGAACTTGAATTGCACCATCAATCCAAATACTAATATCATAATTTTCTCTAATAAACGAATGACCTATAATCTTAATTTCACGTGATAACATCATGTTCCCCAAATCATCATGATCTTCAATAGGAATTATCTTCCAATCATCTGATTTTAAATGCATATTATTCGTAAAACAAATATAATCGATTCCCTCCTCACAATATATTGGCTGTAAATCATCATAATTTCCTGTAATACATGTGTATACACATATTCTATCTTTGTACATTTTGCTCTCCCATTCGCTTTAAAATTAATACATAATTCACTGCAGTCGCTACACAAAATAATACTCTCTATACCATTTTGCGAATTTTCTCAATCCATCTTTCAGACCAGTATCTGGCTTAAAACCAAAATCTTTCTCTAACTCGGTTGTATCAGCATATGTTACCTCAACATCACCCGGCTGCATCCCCACCAATTCTTTATGGGACTCAAAATCATATTCATTTGATAAAACGCCCGCCAACTTTAATTCTTCTTGTAAGACTTCCACAAAGTCCAACAAATTCTCAGGATGATTATTTCCAATATTATACACTTTGTATCTCACCCCATCGCTATCGAGATAAGGCGAGACTTCCATTACTTTTATTATCCCCTCAACAATATCATCAATATAAGTAAAATCCCTCTTACATCTTCCATAATTAAAAATTTTTATCTTTTCACCACGAACAAGTTTATTTGTAAAGTTAAAATATGCCATATCTGGTCTTCCTCCTGGTCCATAGACCGTAAAAAATCTCAAACCAGTAGAAGGAATATCATATAGTTTCGAATAGGAATATGCCAACAATTCATTTGATTTCTTCGTTGCAGCGTATAAGGAAACCGGTGTGTCTGTTTTATCTTCAACAGAATATGGGACTTTTTTATTATTACCATATACCGAAGAAGAACTAGCATATACTAAATGTCTAACCCCTTCACAGTCATTATCTTTGCTGTGACGGCATGCTTCCAGAATATTATAAAATCCAACCAGATTAGATTGAATATATACATCAGGATGCTCTATACTATATCGAACTCCTGCTTGTGCCGCTAAATTTACTACTATATCAGGATGATACAATTCAAAAATCCCTTTTACACATTCTTGTTCTGCAATGTTTCCTTCAACAAACACAAACTTCCCAAGAACATTTTGAATCTGATCTAAGCGAAACTTTTTTAAAGATACATCATAATAATCGTTCAAACTATCAATTCCGATAACTCGTATATCCTCCACTAATTCTAATAAACGCTTCGCAAGATTTGCTCCTATAAATCCTGCCACACCAGTAATAAGCACTGTTTTGCGAGACAAATCAATATTTTTAGTTAACATTTGCTTACCTCCCTATGCTATAGTACTCAACTCCAGCATTTTCCATCTTTTCTAAATCGTAAAGATTCCTGCCATCATACACTAGCGGCGTATGCATTAATCGATAAAACATTTTAGGTTTAATATCTCTTATTTCCTTCCATTCTGTAAATATAAAACAAATGTTAGCTTTTTGTAGTGCTTTCTCTATATTATCAACATATCTAATAGTACCATGAAGCACTTCTCCTTCTGGAAAATGCTTTTTAAAATTCTCAATACCTACAGGATCAAACGCCACAACATTTGCTCCCGCTTCTAATAAAAGCTTTATATTATCCAAAGATGGAGCCTCTCTCAGATCATCAGTTCCCGGCTTAAATGTCAAACCCAATACAGTCACGTTTAAGCCCTCAAATGTAATCATTCGTTCCGAGGCTTTCCGAAATAGTTTAGTTTTTTGTTTACTATTAACTTCTATTGCCGCTTCAACTGTTTTTAATTGATAACCTTTCTGGATTGCAAGATTATTTAATGCCTTTGTATCTTTAGGAAAGCAAGACCCCCCATATCCGATTCCGGCATTTAAAAATGTTCCACCTATTCTTTGGTCATAAGACATTCCTTTTGCCACATCCTCAATATCGGCTCCTACTAATTCACACAAATTTGCTATATCATTCATATAAGAAATCTTCAATGCCAAAAAATCATTTGATGCATATTTTACCATCTCAGCCGATCTTCGACTCACAGACACAATAGGAAGATTAAAATTTTTATACACCTCTAACAACTTATCTTCTGCCCATTTAGATTCTGTCCCTATAACAATTCTGGACGCTTGCAAAGTATCTCTCACAGCAGTTCCTTGCGCTAAAAACTCTGGATTTGATGCAATCTCTACTCGCACATCATGAATCAGAAAATCCTTAATAAACTGTTCTACTTTATCATTTGTTCCTATAGGAACCGTTGACTTCACGACAACTAGACAATCCCTCTCTATAGATTCTGCAATTTGTCTAGATACTACCGCTATATATGATAAATCTGCAGACCCATCCAATCGTTCCGGAGTACCTACTCCAATAAAAATAACCTCCGCATCTCTATATGCCTCTTTATAATTCGTCGTATAATGTAATCTACCAGATGCATTATTCTTTTTCATTAAATTTTCCAAATCATTTTCATATATTGGCGAAATTCCTCGCTGCATTAATTTTACTTTTTCTTCATCTGTATCAACACACGTAACATCATGTCCCTTTTCCGCAAAGCAAACACCTGCTACAAGTCCAACATAACCCGTTCCTGCTACTACTATCCTCATTTCTTTATCATGATATACGAGATATATCACTTACCCCCATTTTTAGTATAAATTATAAAAAGTATATATTTAATATTATAAAAGCATGGTACATATTAAAAAGGAAAGCATTTTAATATGTACCATTAAATAATTACTTTTTCCAACTATATTCCTTTAAATTTCATTGTATTTTCAGCGAAAAATCATGCTTCTCCAATGTCAAATTGATATTATAATATGGATCTCCGTCCTCTAATTCCTTTTTCCACTTCTTTGCGAAATAATTTACTTCCTCATTAAAACGTTCAACTTTTTCTTTTGTATTCTCTAGCCCTCTTGATTTAGACTCATAATGATAAAGTTCAGCATATGGTGTATAGACTATTAATTTGTTCCTTTTCCTTATTTGCATACACAAATCAATATCGTTAAATGCAACCTTTAATTTTTCATCAAATCCGCCTACATAATCAAACAACTCTTTCGCCATCATCATACATGCTGCTGTGACAGCACTATAATCTTGCGCACATATGATACGAGAAAAATATCCATTTGCATTGTGCAATGCCTCTCTAAATGCATGACCGGCAATACCACCAAGACCTAATATAACTCCTGCATGCTGGACTGTGCCATCCGGATAGTACAATCTTGCACCAACCGCGCCTACATCTTCTCTGCATGCATAAGAGACCATCTCTCGTATACAATCTCTATTAATAATTTCAGTATCATTATTAAGGAAGAGAAGATATTCCCCCTTTGCGTGTTTAGCGCCATAATTATTTAAAGCCGAAAAATTAAATTCATTTCCAGCATCCCATGTCACTATTCGAATTTCTTTATACTGTTCTGTAAGTTCTTTATAATAATCATGGGTTGCATCCTCAATACTTCCATTTTCAATAATTATAATTTCAATATTAGAATAATCTGAATTTTTATATATTGATTGAATGCAACGCTCTAAATCTTCTTTATGATCTTTATTGGGAATTAATATTGAAATAAGTGGTTCACTTTCTAACTCATACTCTATTCTATATAACCCAAGATATTTTCCCATACTTACAGCACCTTTTTCCCCACATCGTTCCAAATGTGCTTCAATTGCACGTCGTCCTGCTTCAAAAGCATATAACTTACTTTCTGGATTCTCCGCAGTTGAATCTTTATGTGCTCTCCAATGATATAAAATCTTAGGTATATGCCTTATATTACCACTGTGCTCTATACAACGCAGTATAAAGTCATAATCCTGAGCCCCATTATATTCTTCTCTAAATACTCCAACCCTTTCTTGTATTTCTTTCTTTACAACAAACAAATGACAAATATAATTCATACTTCTTAGCAAATCTAAATTGAAATCAGATTTAAAATGAGGCTGAAAATAACTTTTTCCGTCCATACTCACTTTATCTTCATCCGTATACAAAATATCAACCACTGCCCCTTGATTTATAACCTTCACACATTCATAAAGCGCACTAATCTCTAATAAATCATCGTGATCAACAAATACAATATACTCTCCTGTAGCTATTTCCAATGCTCGGTTTGTATTTTCGGAAATAGAAAGCGGAAATTCTGACGAAACAAGTTTTATCCTATCATCTTGTTTCATACATTTCTCAATATAAGTATGCTCCATACTTCCACTACCACTGCCGTCAGACAAACATAATTCCCATTTTCCATACGTTTGTTGTTGTATTGAATCTATTAATTCTTTTAAATATACTTGCGGCGTGCAATACAGTGGAACTAGTATACTAATTAATGGCATTTTATTAAACTGCTCATTTCTTTGCCTGTCAATTTCTTTTTTTCCAAGCCGATGCTTTTTTCTCCAACGATTATAAGTCATCTCTTCCATGTGAAATACCTTAGCAAAGATGTGTCGAATAAATCTTATCATTCCATTTTCACGATAGTATTTTATTATTCGGTATATTTTTTTTACTGCTTTTCGTTTCATCGCGACTCCTAAGAAAACAATTTATATAAAATACGGAAAAATACCACAAAATAAATGATAAATCCTAAAGTCATAATAAATGTCTCGATATCAAATTTATGAGTTATCGTTCTAAAAATCAAAGTCCCCGTAATTTCCTCTCCGTTAACTTTCAAACTCCCCGCTTGCTTTCCTATAGGATCATAGTACACCCCTATACTTTCACCTTCATTTAGTCCTGAAGCACTAAATGAAACAGTATATATTTTTTCCTTACAATTCTTTATTCGCTCATCAAATTTCACTTTATTTATTCTTCCACTTTTTATATCGCTAATTGGTACTTCTCCTTTTATTACTTCCTGTCCCTCAGCATCTTCCAGCAAGTAAGTCAACTTCCCACCTGCTGATGTGCTGTTCACCACGACTTTCGCTGCTAATCCATCTAAATTTGCTTCCTGACATTTGAAAGTCTGCGAAATCAACGAATCCCCTTCTACATTTGCAGCTACATATGCACTGTTATCCGTCTCTGTATCATATATGTTATGCGCTTTATCAATATAGGCATATACAACGCAAAAAACAATTGCGATTATGCCTGTTATGATATATTTTATCCATTTCCTCACAATACTAACTCCTTATGATTTTCTATATTCGTCTCCTATTTCCTTTGCATTTCCAAAACACTTCATATGACCATGCTCTAGCCAGACAACTTTATTGCAAATTTTTTGCACCTGATCTATACTATGCGACACAAAAAGAATAGTAGTTCCCTTATCTTTCATATTGCGAATACGTTTTTCACATTTTTCCTGGAACTGAAAATCTCCAACTGACAACACTTCATCTACAATTAAGATATCCGGTATCCCTATTGTCGCTATTGCAAATGCTAATCTTGACACCATACCTGATGAAAAATTTTTTACAGGCACATCCATAAAATTCCCCAATTCAGAAAAGTCTACAATATCTTTATAATAGCCTTCCATTTCACTACGAGTATATCCTAGAAGCGCCCCATTTAAGAATACGTTTTCCCGCGCTGTAAGATCCATATCAAAACCTGCTCCCAATTCAATTAATGGTGCTATAGTTCCAGATACTTTTACGCTTCCTTTTGTTGGCTTTAAAACACCGGCAATTGTTTTTAACATAGTACTTTTTCCACTACCATTCAATCCTATCAAACCAACAGAATCGCCTTTTCTCACCTCAAATGAAACATCTTTAAGTGCCCAAAACTCTTCTATAGACACCTGCCCCTTAATGCTTTTAATAACATACTCTTTAAAACTATCAAATTTTTCTGAAGACAAGTTAAACTTCATCGAAACATGGTCTACTTTAATAATAATTGGTTCTTCCATATTCGCTCCTATAAATTAAGAATAAAAGTATCTTGGTTACGATAAAAAACATAAAGACCAAAAAACAATGCTACAATCGCTTCTAATATTCCAAAAAACAAACTTTGCACATCAAATATCCTATTATTCATCATAACGTCTCTAAACATGGTCAAATAATTCGTTAAAGGATTTGCTTTCACTATAATTGTCAACCAATTTGGTAAAATGGACATCGGATAAATAACTGGTGTTAAATACATCAATGCCGTAACAAATACTGAATATAAATGCATAACATCTCTAAATTTAACAGTTATTGCTGCAAGAAACAAACCTATCCCAAACGAAAAAACAACTAGTAATACAATAGGAACAAATACCAAAAATATCGTATAATGTAATTCTACCCTAGTCGCCAACATAACGAGTATCAACGTAGAAAAGGATGCCAATAGGTTAATTACGCTAGAGCATATTCTTGACATAACAAATAAATATTTAGGAATATAGACCTTTTTTATTAAACTGGCGCTCCCCAAAATCGATGACATTGAAGTATTTGTAGCATCTGAATAGAAATTAAAAATCACTTGTCCACTTAATAAATAAATCGAAAAGTTTTCCACATCAAACTTAAACAGATTTGAGTAAACAACAGACAAAACAATCATCATCATTAGCGGATTGAGTAAGGTCCATAATACTCCTAACACTGAACGTCGATATTTGATTTTAACATCTCTTGCGACCAATTCATTAAGCAATGGTCTAAACCTAAGGAAATTTTGAATATAAGTTGACACAACAGACCTCCCTTATTACTTAAAATCGCCTATTTCTATGCGATTTTTATTCACTTTTGTTTTCCAACATAATTTCTTCCTTTAAATCTTTAATAAAGCCATAAGGATTAGTCATATATACATACTCATGATTCACTTCTTTATGAGTTACAACCGTATGGTATTCACTACATATTTTTTTCAATTCAACTGCAATCTGCACTGGATCCATATTATCAACGGATGTAATATTTTCACTAAAATATGACATGTCTTTATTTCCATAACTATTGGTAATGATGCGAACATCAAAAACGGCCATCTCTAAAGGCGGATAACTAGGATGCGGAGACACCATCAAGGATATTCCAGCATAACTTTCTTGTAGCACTTTGGCATATTCATCAATTGTCAATTTTCCAACCGACTCCAAATATAATCCTTCACCAAGTTTAACAGGATCATGTTGTTCTCCCGCCGAAAGAATAGTCCAACTCTCAGCTCCTGGTTGAATAGCAATCCATTTACGCAGAGACTCTACAATGATTTCAAATGCATTCCGATCGACACTCGGTCTTCCATAAACTAAAATCTGTTTTCGCTTATATACAGTCTCATCTAAAGCTTGTACTTTTTCTTTTAAAACAGAATTAAGTAATGGTTCAAAATAATGTACTGACTCAAACTTATACCCCTTCCCCAAGATATAATCTTTTAATTCATGAGAATTAAAAATTGCAATCTGCGGATATTCATAACGATAAGTCGCCTCCGCCAACACATATTTAGGAGACCAGGCATAAAATCCCGGTTCATAATCCTGTATCAAATACAGAAATGGTCTCAAATTTAATTTCCCGCTTTCTTTCCATTTTCTATATTCTGTCTGTATTATATATGCTGACCACCAAGCAGTGAACATAAACTGATCATTTTCCGAAACTAGTAATGTATTTCTCTTTCTATCCACCATAGAAACAATTTGATGTCTAGCATCACTTCGTTCATCGGATTCTACAATCTTATACTTTTTACCATACTTATCTTTAGTTTTTTGATCCATTTCAGCATCAATCAATACAATTCTTGTTGCACATCCTAATGCTTCACCTATAGCCTCGAAGCAATTTAAAGCCGTCGCAATTCCACCAAACACATATTCTTCATTCAACGCAGGTAACATTAAGTTAAGACGATACTCCCCCTTATTTTCTTTTCTAAAATGTAATTCTCGAATATCTGCAAGATTAACTGGCTTTGTTTTTACCTTCACACTATCATTCTTTTTCGTTGCAACTTGTGGAATACAACTTTCAACACTTAAATTCCTATTATAATACGGATCACCGCCACGACGATATCCAGAGTACATGATGTCAGACAGTTCAAAATCTACTGGTGGAATATATGAATCTCTGCTTTTAGACTCATAATGATATAGTTTTACTTGCGGTACATATACATTCCTATATCCTTCATCTATTGCTCTTAAACAAATCTCCACATCACTTCCACAAATAATAAATCTCTCATCAAATCCACCAATCTTCTCTATTGTCTTTCTAGAAATTGCCATACAAGCTCCTGTACAAGCTGTAACGTTTCTAGTAACCATAGGCGATATAAAAGGAGTTTTTGTATGCACAGGCTGCATTTCCTTGTAGACGTGGTCTGCCCAGCCCCCCATTCCAATTACAACACCTGCGTGCTGGATAGTCCCGTCTTCATATAAAAGCAATCCCCCCACAACACCAGTATCCGGCTGTATAGCATGTTCTACTAGCCTCTGTAGCCACGTAGGTTCTATTACTTTTACATCATTATTTAAAAATACAAATACATCTCCCTTCGCTAAACGAATACCATGATTATTTAATTTAGACCAATTAAACCCATACTTTGCTTCCACAACGATTACATTATCATAAGTTTTTTGTATTTCTGCAAAATATTCTTTTGACTCTTCTTTTTCAGAATTATTATCTAAAACAATAATCTCATAATTGTCATAAACTGTTTTAGAAAAAATACTAGTAAGCGCAACATGTAAGTCATCTACATGATCCTTTGTCGGAATAATAATCGACACAAACGGTTTTTCAGCCACATTGTATCTGATGTCATATATAAGTGCTTTATCTGTATCCTCAACTATAGTAGCATTTTCTCCTAACATTCGGTCAAGATGTAACTGAACCGCTCTTTTTCCTTCAGCATGGGCTGCCTTTTTCCTATCTTCTTTCACTAAAGCACTATTCCTGAATACTCTTTTTAAATATAAAACACGTGCTACATGCTGGATATTATTTGTATATTCAGTAATACGCAAAAACAATTCATATTCATATACATTCTCAAATTCTGCGCAAAATCCACCGCTTTCCCTAAATAATTCTGTTTTCACTCCAGCCAAATGATCTAAATACATTTGTGACAACAAAAGATCTGGTGACCAGTCAGGTTTATAAACAGGGAACGATTTATTTTCCACCTCGTCTACGATTTTCATATCACTATAGATAATATCTGCTTTTGTCTTTGCAATATTTTTACCAAATTCTCGTAACGCCTTTGGATGTAGTTCGTCACCAGCATCCACAAAAAGCAAATAATCACCAGTTGCCATATCGGCAGCCATATTCAGGGACTCTGCCATACTCCTAGGCATATCCATATACTTTATTTTTATTCTATTACTATTCAAATTCTCTAAATATACCCGTAAATCTGATTCTGATGTTATACTATTTATAATGCATAATTCCCAAGTCCCATATGTCTGATTCTCAATTGACTGAATTGTGCTCTTTAACAACTTTATATCAGCATTATAGATTGACATAATAATAGAGAATTTAACATCAAGCAAAACCTCTACATCTTCACTCTCGTCACTTTTCCTCTGCTTTTCCCACTCGTTTCGCGCAAGTTCTCCTGCTCGTGCTTTTAATCCTTTAGTACCATAAAGAACCGTAGCCTTCCCCAATCTAAGAACATCCATCGGTTGATTACAGCAATGTTTCAGAAACATCTTCCCTTTATCAGCACGAGACATATTTTCATTGTTTTTCTCTTTATTTTTCCCCATAATTCATCACCTTACCTATTCTTACAAAATCAAGAACAATTTTCTGTATATTTACCATTACAATTTATGAGTTCTCCGCCCAGTATAGCATTCCAACTATTAAATATCAAGGAAAGTTCTTTATAAGTTTCTCGAGTTATGTCAAAACTAATCAAAGAAATCACTTGCCAAAACATATTCTCTTAATAATATCTAGCAGCAGTTACTATAAGCATCGCTCCTACCATAATCGATATAACCGTCATATCTCCCATATGTTTTTCTTGCTTCTCTCCTTTATTATCAATGGAGTTGCACACTAATGGCATAAGTGCCAACGCCGGAATCAAATATCTCCCTTGCATTCCCATAACCCCAGTTTCTCCGACCGGAGTCCAAGTTATATACAATGCCAAGCATGATGCAACATAAATCCCCCCCATCATAAGTACTACCAAAAACTTATCTAGTTTCCTTATATAAATTCCTTCTTCTTGAAAACATATTTTTCCATACATAAACAACATAATAACCGTCAATATCGGATAACTATATTCAAACCATCCAAAATAATTTAATTCTCCAACATATGTTATTAACTGGTTGATAATACTCGCTCCAAAATCATGTGCCCAAGAAAGAATATTATTTAAAATATATTGTATTTGAGCTTGCGAATTCACATTTATAGATTCCAAATATATCTGATGCTCCTTAGCCGACGGGAATCCCATTGCATAACTATAATACACCCCACCCACAAAAATTGCTCCTATAATTACTAAACCTTTTACTAAAATCTCTCTTTTTCTAGTTGTGAATTTTTCCATAGGAATAAGTAAGATCAAACCAACAAGAAAAATATCTGTGACTTTGGCCATTGTCAATAGTATCCCGATGCCCCAAAAAACTATAAATTGCTTATTAGTTATTTTAATATCTTTTTTACAGTACAAATTCAAAAAATAACCAATCAAAAGAAACGACAAGCCATTAATAGTTGCATCTGGACTATACGATGCCGCTTGCTGAATAGACATCGGAAGAGTCGCAACAAAAAAAAGCGAAAATTTCAACTTTGGAGCCAGTTTTATAGAAAAAGCAACCAAAAAACTATACCAAAGCAAATTGAAAAATCTTCCTAACCATAATAACCAAATCACATCTAATCTTAGCACTTTAGCAATAATAATACCAAATGCCTGCGGAAAATAAAGATATGATATATTCGATGCTGCCACATGATTAACTTCTTGTGAATCATAGTCTATCTTTTTTCCTTTTAAATCAGAAAATATATATGACTTTTTTAAATTATTTTTCATATCTTCAACTGATTGGATTGCTTCATACTCTTGCCTATCAGAATCCATAATTATCTGTCCTTGTGAAACAATCTCTGCTCTACTAAAATGTGCAACTTCATCTGGAATATTAAGGATAGGCTGAATAAAAAGTGATAATCCTCCTACAAACAAAATAAACACAAATGCAAATTTATGAAATTCAACCAAATCTAAAGAGTATATTAATAACAGGATTATCAATACACAAATGACCACTATGGTGATAATACTTTCCGCTTTACTTTTTTGTAAATCTATCTCAAAGAAAAAAACACTCCCTAATATAATTAAAACTGAAATAATACAAATAACACTATTATATTTTCTATTACCTTTCTGTATTGTTCTTGACACTTCTTTTATTTTACCCATAATCATATTCCTTCTAACAAAATGTATCTCCTCAAGATAATAACCTTAAAATATCTCCTCGTATTCCACTCTCCATTGTTAAACACTTGTAATATTATAACATCTATATAATTATTCAACAATATAATATTCATAGATCAATTTTACGAGGATTCTAATATCTCCCTGGCGCTTCAAATATTCATTAACTATTTAATTTTTATTATTCCACCTGATTTTTCTTGCACAAATATCTTTATATACACTTTAATTCCAATATAAAACATTTATTAATTAAATACAACCCCAACTTTGTACTAATATAGTTGGAGTTGTATTCAAAATATCTTCTTTACAATTTTATTTTTTAGTGATAAACCACTACTGTCGTCCCAGACGGAATATTATCATATATCCACTTCGCATTTCCTATTTGCAAACGCACACATCCATGCGACAACGCCATTCCTACTCTCCCATCTCGCAAAGTTCCATTTTTATTATATAAAACCGAATGGAACAAATAATTTCCGTAAAACTGCGTCCACCAAAAACATCTGGATGCCCCTGAGTCAAAATAATATCCTCTGCTTCCAACTCTAAATGTTCCCTCTACAGTAGGTGTTCCAACTGCTCCATCTGCACAATCCCACGTTACAATATTATTCCAATTTCCTCTCCATCCCTGGAATATGCCAACCTTATGCGTGCTCCTGTTAACTAATATGAGATATGACGTAGAACTTGTATAAAGATTCGCCCGCATAGCCATAGCCGACACAGTAGATGGTGGTGCCTTTTTAAAACTATTACTTGTACTACCTGGCGCCGAAGTATTTTTAGGAACCACTTTTATCTGCACGGCCTCCAAATTATATGCATATCCAGAACTTCCAGCAGACTCTCCATTTTTCGCCCAACCTAACCAACCAAAATTCGACACATGAGCCCTATAATAAATATCGCAGTATTTTTCCATTTCTCCGGTCAGTTTAATTTGAATTGCCTCTGCTCTCTTTCCCTGTCCCACAGCACCTGCAATACTACCATCTTTACACCAATCCTGCCAGCCTATATCAGACACATGTAATTTGTAGGAAATACCTCCCGAATAAATTTGAGCATTCTCACTTTTCTTAATCGACATTGCTATAGCTTCAATACTCTTATTTTGGCCTGTCGTCCCTGCTATTTCTCCTGTTACTTTTGCATTCTGCCAGCCTATATCAGACACATGAGCCTGATACTCTATTTCAGCTATATTCTCTCTTGACAAACAACTTACTCCTGTAGTTTCCGGTGCTTCTGAACTATCCTTCTCGTACAATTTGACCTGTATCGCTTCAATTGGTGTCGCATATCCTACACTGCCAGAAATCTCCCCATTTTTTGTCCAATTCAACCAACCAAAACCTGACACATGAGTCCGATAATAAACATCATACTTCTCTTCCAGTCCATCCGCCACTCTAACACAGATAGCCTCCATAGACCTATTTTGTCCGGTAGTTCCTGCTAATGTACCATTCGTCACTTCATTCTGCCAACCAATTCCCGATACATGTGCCTTATACACAATCGTTCCACCCATATGTTCGCCCAAACGAAGCGTAATGCCTTCTATTCCCAAAGCACGTCCCGTTGTTCCTGCAGTTTTCCCATCAACTACTTTTGATTGCCAGCCGACATTTTTCACATGCGCCTGATAAATAACATCTCCCATATTATTTGCGGTCAGATAGGTTTTTCCTGAAACAATCGGTTTTTCCTCACTATTCTTCTCATATAATCTTATTTCAATTGCCTGCATTGCATATGCAAACCCGACACTTCCGGCCACTTCTCCATTTTTCGCCCAATCAAACCAACCATATGTGTCTGAATGAACACGATAATAAATATCATATTGATCGGCGATCTCACCTGTCAATCTTATTTTTATCGCCTCTATCGCTTTCGCTTTTCCAACTGTTCCTGCCAATTCCCCATTGCTCACAGCATTCTGCCAACCGATATCCTGTACATGTGTTTCATACTCCACGCTACCTTGAATTCCATCCAATTGTTTTAATTCAATCCTCAGACCTTCCATAGCCAACGCTTTTCCTACAGTTCCAGCCATCGTTCCATCTTCGACTGCATTCTGCCAGCCAATATTCTGCACATGTGCCTCATACTGTATTACTGGAACTATTTTTGGCTCTTCCGAAATCTCATCTATACTATTTCCCTGAACTTCTTGTTCTTCTTCAGTTGAGAACTCACGTTTTTCTTCCTTTGCACTAGGATTTTCTGCCGTGCCCTCATTTACTTCAACCTTATTACTATTACTCTCATTTTCTATAGCATCATTATTTTGTTCAGAGTCTTCTTCTATTACAGCATCATTATTCTGCATTTCTTCAACTTCAGTAGTTTTCTCCGCCACATCTTCTGCAAAAACTGTACCTGTTGATACCATTAGCAAACTCATCATCAAAATAACTGCTACTACCTTCTTCGCCAACAACTTTTTTTTCACTATTTTCACCCCATTCTACTTCTTTTTAAAAGCATTATTAGTACCGCCCGGTGCTGCTTCGCCTTTTCTCACTATTTTAATCTGCAAAGCCTCCGCTTTCTTTCCACAACCTTCACTCCCCGCATTTGCTCCATTCTTTGCCCAGCCAAGCCAGCCAAAATCACTGGAATGCACACGATAATAAATATCATACTGTTCTGCCATTTCTCCAGTCAGACGAATAGCAATTGCTTCTACTTGCTTATTCTTTCCGGTTGTCCCTGCTATGTTTCCATTCTTTACATAACTTTGCCAACCAATATCTTGCACATGGGTCTTATACTCAATATTCCCATCATATTCTTGACTCAATAATTGAATTTTTATCGCTTCTATCTGCTTATTCTTTCCAGTAGTTCCTGACACCTCTCCCATTTTCACATAAGCTTGCCAACCTATATCCTGAACATGTGCGCTATATTGTATACTTAAACCCGTTGCCTTCTTTTTAAATGCCCCCTCTGTACTTCCCGGAGCCGCGCCATCTTTTTCTACTAATTGAA
Organism: Bariatricus sp. SGI.154; assembly: GCF_050313795.1. Lineage (NCBI taxonomy): Bacteria > Bacillati > Bacillota > Clostridia > Lachnospirales > Lachnospiraceae > Bariatricus > Bariatricus sp. SGI.154. Next base: position 45,386 of record NZ_JBNPMC010000003.1, on the reverse strand, counting down.
TCCGAATAGCCTCTACCTGTTTCCCATATCCCTCACTTCCTGCATTCGCTCCATTCTTCGCCCAACCAAGCCAGCCAAAATCACTAGAATGTACACAATAATAAATATCATATTTACTTGCCATCTCTCCCGTCAAACGAATAGAAATTGCTTCTACTTGCTTATTTTTCCCTTCTGTACCCGCAACATTTCCATTAGATACATATGATTGCCAGCCTATATCCTCCACATGGGTTCTATATTCTATTTTCCCTTCATACTCTTGACCAACAATTTTTACTCTCAACGCTTCAATCTGCTTATTTTGTCCTGTAGTTCCGGCAATTTTTCCGTTCTCCACATAAGATTGCCAGCCTATATCTTGTACATGTGTACTATACTGTACACTAAGCGCTTTCTTCAAAAATGCATTATCTCCCGTTTCGGGTGTATATCCTAATGAAACAGGTACAATCATAATCTGAATAGCTTCAATTGAATTACCATATCCCTGACTACCAGCCGGAAGCCCATCCTTTGTCCAACCCAACCAGCCTTGATTAGATATATATGTACGATAGAATAAATTATACTGATTCTTGTTATCTCCCGTTAATTCCAACTTGACTGCTTCTACCGACTTTGCCTTACCTACAGTGCCAGAAAGTTCACCCTTTTCCACATAATCTTGCCAACCCGTTCCACTTACACAACTAGTATAACGAATTCCAATATTTTCTGCAGTCATATTTACAGTATAAGCTTCAACTTCTAATGCTTTTCCTATGCTACCCGAAACTTCTCCATTACCCACTGCGCTTTGCCACCCCAACTCACTTACGTGCGTTTTAACAGTCATTCCTAAATCATCTTTATACCTAAAAGGCATTTCTGTTGTACCAGGCGCATCTCCATCTATCGGTAATAAGACCACTTGATATGCTTCTATTGCATAGCCATATCCCAATGTTCCTGCCAATTCATCATTTTTCGCCCAATCAAGCCAACCAATATTGGATACATACATCCGATAATAAACTTTATATTGGGAAACAGCATTTCCAGTCAATCTAATTCTCACTGCTTCTATTGCTTTACTCTGACCAGTTGTTCCTGACTCCATTCCATCAGCAACATAATCCTGCCAGCCCACTCCACTTACATATGATCGATATTCGATCCCTAAACCTTCTATGCCCTGAACGCCCACCTTGAACGCTTCCATTTGCTTTCCCATCCCAGCGGTGCCAATCACAGTTCCATTGGAAACCTCATCCATCCATCCTATATCCTGTAGATGCGCTGAATATCGCAAAGAATTTTTCATCTCTGAAGGCACATCGACTGTTATTGAGCCACCATGATCATTCGGATTTCCAATCAAATAGTCCAAATCTACAGGTCCTGAAATTCCATCCACACTTCCTATTGCCGAATACTGCCACAATGCATATTCTCCTGTATAGTTACAAGCACTACTCCATTGCGCAACCCATCTATACCACTGGGAAAATCTAGTGTCTGTCAAATAATTATTCCACCAGTCCAGATTCGCATATACCCCTACTGCATATCCTGCATTCTTTATCGTACTACAAAATGTCTGCGCAATCGCATTCAAATCACTTCCTATCGTACTGTTATCCTCCATATCAAAATAAACAGGATAAGAAAGATTATGCCCACTTATTAGTCTCAATACGTGCTGCGCTTCACTTAATGCCCTATCTGTATTCGTAGCATATGAATAAATATATACGCCATATGGAATTCCCAGCCTCTCACATTCTGATACATTTCTTAACCACTTCTTATCATCTTGATCCGACCGATTTGTCCCATAACCACATCGTATAATCGCAAATTCTATCCCTGATGCTTTCACTTTTTCCCAATTAATATCTCCATTATGTTCACTGACATCAATTCCTTTTTTAGTAATATTTCCTTGCTTCACTCGCGATGCTGCACGACTTCTTCCAATAGAATAACTCTCAATTAATTCTCCATCCTTATAACGCCAACTATTCGCCCTATCTCCTTCTTCCGGATCATCAACACTCACCTTTTCTTCAGTTTCATTATTCTCATCCGTTTTGGTTTCAATTTCTTCTACATCATTTTTTTCCTCAACATCTGATTCTTCTACATCAACAGTCTGATTCTCTTCTTCCTCCACTACTTCCTGTTCACTTTCAGTATTAGCAGCACCGTCTTCCACTGGCGCTGCTAATATATTCAAATTAATGCTTCCAACTAACATTGCAACCAATAAAATTATTGCCAACAATCTTTTTCTTCTCATTATTTTTCTTCCTCCATTTTTTCTTCCTCCATTTTTTCTCTCTGCTTTTTTTCAAACAGAGCCAATTCCTGGGACAATTCCTTGATTCGAATCGACATTCTTGACACAGCAAGTGTTAATCCAAAAATAATAATCAACGCGAAACAAAATCCCAAGAAGAATAGCATATTAATCGGAAGTTCAATTCCCATGAGAATCGCCAGCCACTGCATAAGCCCTGGAAACAAGTCTAACACAAGAACTCCAAAACCAACTCCAAGCCAAGCCAATGCATATCTTAATTCTAATGCTTTTTTTCTAATCATATTAACAACAATAATTAATGCAATAATTATAACTAATGCAATAATTATCTGAATTCGTAATCTCATATTCTACCTCTACTTTCTGATGCGTTCAATTAAAATTGCTAATGTTACTTTTATCATATAATATATGGATTTTTTTGGTGATATCGAAGATACTCCGCCTTCTCTTGCCCTCATAATAACCGGTATTTCGCGAACCTTTTTCTTTTTCCTTAAAATCGACACAACACTTTCCGGTTCTGGATAATCTTTCGGATAATCATAAGCAAAAATTTTCATAATATCTCGATTAACCATCCGCAGTCCTGATGTTGGATCTGTAATTCTAGTTCCCGTCATCAATTGAATTAAAACTGTAAAATACTTAATTCCAATGCGTCTCGCTCCAGAAGATTGAAATCCTTCTTTATTAATAAACCTAGAACCTATGACCATATCCGTCTTATGCTCCATCATATAGTTCACCATGACGTTCAAAAATCGTGGATCATGCTGTCCATCTCCATCAACCTGAACAGCCACATCATATCCCTCTTCATAACCATAACGATATCCTGTCTGCACAGCACCGCCAATTCCGAGATTAATCGGAAGATTCACAATATTATAGTGATTTCTTTCACAAATACTTCTTGTAGAATCAGTTGAACAATCATTAATTATCACATAATCAAAATCTGGAGCATCCTTTTTTATTGCATCTACAGTCTTTTCTATGTTTTCGCTTTCATTATATGCTGGTATTATAATTAACTTCTTCATTTTTTCTCCTAGTTTATCTTGTTTGATTTTTCACTTTTAGAATAAAACTTCACTATAATTCTAGCTATCCATTTTGGCCAAAATTTGCAAAACATCTCATAATCTTCCTTGCTTCTCGCATTATCGCCAATAATTATAGATGTCTCCGATTCCTCATGTATCCGATGTCCCATCTGTATACTCGAATCATATATAAAGTCTCCTTTTAATTTTGATATGCGTTCCCATGCTTCCCAATCTTCGTCTGAACGGAAATGCACAGAAAAAACTGGATTGGGCAAATTGTTAACCGCAAATGTAACTGATGGACAACAGATTCCATTTCCTAAAGACAAACTACGTCTCCTTACAAATCTACTTTTCTGGAATAATTTAACCTTCAATGGAAACAATAACATTCTCTTTATTCTTAACAACTGATTGCTATTTATTCTCTTTCCGTCTCTTATTTCACAATAGTCAGAAAAATAAATTAATGGCTTTTTACTTTTTTCTAAGCACCGAACTGCTCTTAACGCATAATCCCGCAAATAAATGTCGTCTTGATGTGCAATTGTTACATAATCTGTCTTGCATTGTTGATATCCAAAATTCCAATCCTGTACTATTCCACTTTCACCCTCATTAATCTTTAATGGTATATGATATCTATCTGCCATAGAACTAATATATCCATTCGGAGTTGAAGTTACTATTATAATATTAGTCGTTAGGCTTTGCTGCTTTAACGATTTAATACACTCCTCTAAAAAAGGACTTTCTTTATATGCACATATCACAAATGTATGTTTCTTTCCTAAATTGCTCATAATATAATTCCTTTACTTTTTCTTTATCTACCACAGTATAACATTCTACAACTTTTCATGTCAATCTAAGCACCCATTTCTCTTCCTCTCTCTAATAAGGAAAACAAAAATCATAATCGCTAATACCAAAAACAATACTCCCGCCGATACCGTATATGCATATCCCGCTCCTAATAGTTCAAATATCTCAACCAGTGGTTTGGATATAAAAAATGCAGTAATACTTGCAATTACAAATCCAATCAGAAGATATATCTGTCTACGCATTACCGTCAGCACCACTTGTTCAATAACAGCAAACGCAAAAAAAGCACCACCTATTAACAAAACAATTAATACATTCCTATATTGAATTAACTGAACCCCAAAAACAATCGACAACACCTGACATCCTATTGCTCCACCTAGAACTACTATAAAAGTAGCCATCACTACTGCTCCTAAAAAAATCAAGCCACACAATTTCAGAAAATTTCGGTATTCTTTATGCAGCCATGATTTTGACAATTTAACTAGCAAAGGCTGAAGTGCAAATCCCACAAACAAATTCGTAACGAAACACGGCATAAATAAATATGTATAATATGCCTGGTCATTTAAAGACAAATATGTGTCAATCGCATACTTGGGCGCATTCCCCATATATATTAATAGAAAAGCACTAACACACAAAGGGAAGCACTCCACAAGTAAGGAAAATATCTTTTTCCAATCAAATCGAGGCTTCTCCAAAACAATTACGTCTTTCGTAGATGTAACCACCCCCCACAAAACCAGCGAAGAAATTACAATGGCTCCTAAACATCCAATAATCAAATTATGAGATAGCAGCAAACTAGCGCAAAAAGCAATTACATAAGCCACAATGCGCAAACTCATTACCTTCCCACTAATATCAAGCCTTCCTTGTTTTTGATAATGTCCTCCGTATACATCATCAAAAGCATCCGTAACTTTTAATAAACACAACAATATCGTTATCACCGCTTTTTCAACAAAATATCCTTCTATTTTTACAAAAGCAAAAACAGATAACATCATTATAAAATTTGTCACAATTCTTGATGCCAAATAGATACGCATAGAATATTTGTTCTTTATATCTGTAGCCTGATAATTTCTCATTCCGTAATTGCCAATAGTCAGCATCATTTGCGAAGTGGAGAAACCTAATGAAAAAACACCCGCATCTGATACCCCATTAACTAAAGTCACAACCCACAACAACAACATTGATACTATAGAATTTAGTCCACTAGACATCATATTCCAAAAAACACTTTGCTTTTCAATATCTTTTTTATCTATTTTCCATAATCTGTTTATCATAATCTAATACTCCACCACTATTTTTGTACATTGCTTCATTATAACACTTATATAATTCCTCAGCAACACTGCAAATAAAGATGATATATACTCATAACGCTACTAAAGGCCATTGCTCCCATCTTAGCAATAGCCTTTAAATATACTTTCTCTATGCATTAATCAACGATTCCTATAATTTCCCCCACTTTATATTGATTACCACCTTCATCCACTACATAAGCATGAATATTATACTCACCTACTTTATATCCAAAACTCGGAACATTAATACGCGCATAATAACTTCCATCTTCACGATTTTCCATTTGAATCCATTGCAGATCACTTTGATCTACATTTGTCCATACGGCTAGCATAACCGTTTGTATTCTATCCTGTATATTTTCAATATCTGCCACAGTTACAGGTAATGCACCCGTATCATGCTCATATGCTTCAACATACATACTTGCTGTCGGGATCTTCCCCTCACGCACCAACAATTCTTCTGCGTTTTCATTCAAGTCCGCCATTTTTTCCATTAATTCAGACTTTTTCCCAATCTCTTCTTCTACATACTCTATACCAAATCTTTCTGTAAGAGTCTGTGTACCCGAAAAAAGATTCGTTCCAAGTCCCAACCTATTTCCTTCAATCTCTACCCCTAACGCTGCTAAGGTTGTTGGAAAGTTATCAAATGTTGTATAGTTTCTTTCTGTGTCCACCTCTACCTCTACTGCGGAATTGATAAATGAAGTATATACTCTACGAATATAACCATCATCAATGTCTTCACAAAAATCAGAATCCATCGTAGTGTGATCTCCAACCAGAATAATAGTCGTATTCTCATAAAACTCCTGCTGCTGAATCCATTTTACAAACTCACTAACCTGTTGACTAGAACATGCCATTACGTTGGCATACTGGTTATCTCCATATGTATCGGGACATAGTTCACAAAGATATCCATCTTCAAAATGTGTATCTACAGTAAGCATTGTTAGATTGAACGGGGTGTCTTGAGAAGCAAGTTCCTCCACTTTTTCTTTTGCGAATTCAAATAATTTCTGATCCTCATACCCCCACCAAACACGATAGTCCTCCGGTATCATTCCCGTCTCAATCGCATAATTATAATCTACAACATCATAATTCCCATGCTCTGTAAAATACAATCTCCTACCGCCGAATGTTGCATCCGAGCCAATCAACAACGTCTGCGAATACCCTGCCTGTTCCAGAATATCTCCCAACGTTATTGCCCCGGCAAAAAAAGAATCCTGGGTATCCATATTATTTCCATCAATCAATATGCTAAGAGGGATTCCCGAAGTATGGGAAAACATTGCCCCCATCGTCCATGTTGCCCCCGTCATAGCATATCCACCATTCAATCGACTGCTTTCACCAGAGAAATCTTCATTCTCCTGCGCCAGTACCACCAATTCAGGTATCACATTCTCTTCAAATGCACCACCATTCTCATTATCAGCATATGTTGTCTCCATGGATTCTAAAAAAATATAAATCAGATTCCGTTTTTGTTCAGGAAACTCTATCGAAACCTCTGCCGGATTTACATAATAATCATCAATAAATGTTGAGTAAGATCCCTGTGCTTTCACATAATTCCCCGCATCCAACTGATTCCATGCCGCATGAACCGTATGAGCCGACACTGCTAATGATACTGCGATTACCACTCCCATTACTATGAAATAACCCTTCCGTTGACGTAACGCACTGAACACTATTGCCACCATTAGTAGCATTAACACAGTAGGTACGATACAGACATTCAAATATTCCATAATCATGCTTTCATTAGTACCATCTAATGGTGCAGTAAGATGATATACTAGTTCATCCATCGACAGATTACTCCAAGTATCAAACATCCACCGAATACTAAAGCACAAAATCGTAGCAAGTACCACTATCAGCATCGACAATACTGTCCCTACACCAACCATAATCTTTTTTAAAACATTCTTAAACCTACCCATCATTTTACACATTCTTCCCAATCTTTTTACATTTTTCGACATTTAGTATTATATAAAACTCCTCTCTCCTTTGCAACTTATAGAATTTTCATTTATAAAAATTTAATAAACAAGAGGGAAACTTTGCAACGTCAATTATTTATATTATACCCTAGCATTCGAAACAAACAGGGGACAATACTCTTTTCGACAAGTCATGGGACACACCATATCAAACCGTTTCCATAGCAAATCAATAAATTTAGATAAATATTCAAGACAATTTCAACACAAAAAATTCAACTCATTTCACATTATTTTCTCTTTTATCCATAACCTTATCAGCATCATCTGGTATATAATATCCAATTGCAAATATTGTTATTGACCATACCCCAATACCACTCTCTCCAACTTATGCCTGCAGTATTATTTCTAGCCCTCAGACTCCCTTCATTCTCAGCCAAAGTGGCCGCCACACTAAGTAAGTATTTAACTAGTGTGACAGCCACTTTCTCATTTATATCTCAACTCACTTTTCACCAATTTTTCAACATAACGCTTCTCTTTTAAAACAACTTCTCCGGATACACCTCTCCAGCAATCAGCCGTCTAATCGCCTCAACAACTGCCCCCTTATCTTCCTTATAAGTAACTCCAAACCACTGATCCTTAGACTCCAGCACCTTCACCTGTGCCTTTCCTTCCTCAAGAAGTTGTCCTATAATCTTCGGCAGCAAATACTCAGCCTTCACATCTTCTTTCTTAATTCCACTCAGAAATTCCGCGAACCCACTCTCTAATATCTCAAAAAACTCTGGCTGAAGCCCCCACATATTCATGGATACCGCCGAATCCAGATCTAATTGAACCTCTTCTCCATCCTTCTCAGCCACCGCATGATCACCACGACCTTCAATTCCATATGTCTCTTCAATCTCCTTCAGCATGCGGTTCTCATCAATCTTGCATACTCCTCTTGTTACAGTACCATTCTCGCTCAAAGTATTCTTCAGAATAAACCCAACCATACTGATATCTGTTCCCGCATGTTCCTTTACAAGTTCTTGGTATGCCTCACGATAAGCTTCTTTTCCATAATAATCATCTGCATTAATTACTAGGAACGGTTCATTCACCACATCTTTGCAGCACAGAATCGCCTGACCGGTTCCCCAAGGCTTCTTTCTTCCTTCTAATCTATCTTTAAATTGCTCTGGAATATGATCCAGTTCCTGATATGCATAAGCAACCTCTGTTACCTTCTCAATCCTGTTCCCAATAACTTCTTTGAAGTCTTTCTCCAGATCCTTTCTTATTACGAATACTACTTTGCTGAATCCAGCCTCCAGCGCATCATAGATGGAATAATCCATGATAATCTCGCCGTTCGGTCCAACTGACTCCAACTGCTTGATACCACCGCCGAATCTGCTTCCAATTCCAGCTGCCATAATTACCAATGTTACTTTCTTCATAATCTTTTTCTCCATAAAAGTATTCATTCATATTAGTCTGTTTCAGACAATTCCATTATACTATGCCACATATAAAAATGTCCAACTATGTTTCACATTTCACCACTATTTTCACGCCAGGAATCCTGCTGCCCGAATGATCCTGCCCACGCTAATCACTCCCCCTTACGAACTTCACAATCTTTCCGATAAAAAGAAATTCCATAACACATAATCTGCCGATACCCCTCCACACGAAGTTCTTCTATATATCCTCTCTCATGGATTTGTCTCACAGCCACCTCAGCATCGTCTTCCAGCGCATCTATACTGTCAGATACTTTTACCTCTATTACGAATGCCTTTCCGCGCAGTGAAGGACTTTTAATCATCAAGTCCGAACGTCCGTTGCCTGATTCTCGGTTTGATTTGACCAGATAATGCTCACTCTGACTTAGAATCCCCGCCAGGAATCCATGATAGAAGTTTTCCGCACTATCGTAGAAACTAATCACCGACATCAACTGGCTGCACAGTATCTCACCCATTCTTCCTGCGTTTCCTTCTTCCATAGCCTGATACAGATCAGAGAAATCCTGCTTCTTTATGCTTTCCCGGAACCAATTCAAGATGGTATTCTGATAGACCGTTTTTACCTCCACATTCGGAATACGTACTTTTAGGAAAATCGTTGATTCTTTAAAATATTCTTCTTTCTTGGTCAGATAACCGGTGAAATACAGGAAATTCCAAAGATTTTCCCCGCTTGCATGGATATCCTCATAGGTAATCTCTTCATGCACCTGGACATCCATCGTATCTCCCCACAGAAGAGTCTCTATCTGGGTTCTGGTTTCCCGGTCTGCATGGCTTATCATCTCTTTAATGATAGAATTAGAACTTGTGTTGATCCAGTATGGGCGCGGAAATGCATGGATATCTGCATCCAGGTCGTACATGAACTTGATAACGCTCCACGGGTTGTATACATCCGTATCGCCAAATGTATATCCGTCATACCATTCTTTCATATCCGCAAACCGTTCTTCACAGCCATAATCGCACATCATCTGCCGGACCTCGTCACCTGTGAATCCAAAATGTTCACTATATCTGCGGTCCAGCACCGATATCATATTCAAATGATTTAAGCCGGTAAAGATACTTTCCTTTGAGATCCGCAGGCATCCGGTAATAACCGCGAATTTCAGGTAATCGTTCGTTTTCAGTGCAGACTCAAACAATGAGCAGATGAACTGAACCATCTCTTCATAAAATCCACTGAAATAAGCGTTCTCCAGCGGAACATCATACTCATCCAGCAAGATAATAACTTTTTCCCCGGTCACTTTATAAATACAACTGCATAAAAATTTTAACGCCCCGGAATACTCATCATACCCTGCCTCACAATCCGCAATTTTAGAATAACGTTCTTTCTCCTTTTCTGTCAGGATATCTTTCTCAATCAGCGCGTCATGCCGTCTGAATTCTCCCGCTATCTCTTCTCTTAATTTGAAATATGCCGATTCAAAAGTGCTTTGTTTTGCCGACTTTAAAGTGAGATTGATGATCGGAAACTTTCCCATCTGCTCTACGTATTCTTCGCCTGCAGACATAATCCGTAAGCCTTTGAATAATTCTCTGTTGCGTGCATTCACCTCAGCATCTCCTGTGTCTTCAAAAAATACCGGAGCATACTCATATTCAATGTCTTCCCAAAACGCCGGGGACGGGTGAATAAGTTCGCTTTTCCTTTCAAATCAAGCAATTCTTTTATGAGATTCGTTTTATCTATATAGTAATAATCATTTGTAATTAATTCTTGAAAATTATCCACTCCGATTGGGAAAGCCTTCTTCATATATTCCACCACCTTTTATCACTAATCTCTATTTCCCCATCTATTATAGCAAATCTTCCGGCAAACTACACACACTATTTCCAAAACAGAGGCGCGCCTTAAGCGATCCTCTGCCTAGAACTGCGCATAGATGAATCCTCCTGTCGTAATCATCACATACCCGAACATCGGAATTGCGAATACCAGCATTCCATACACTGCCCACCGCAGCACCAGAGGCTTCTCTCCCAGACTCTCCCGGATTCGAACTCCTCTCTCCTGCAACAGACTGATCAGGAACACCACCACACATCCTGCTGCCAGTATTGTATAATCCAACTGATCCAATCCTAGTGTCATCAGTGACCCGTCCGTAAGCGTACTCATGGTGAATCCCGTAACCGTAGTCTTCATCATCATCCACGCAGCTGACAGACTGACCGCCATATCAAAATACCAGCTGATATTCACCAATACAAACGTCCGGACAATCTGTACCACCCGCCATCCGCTGGATTTCGGATTCAGATGAAGTTTTTCGAAGCATTTTTTATACACTGGTGTCAGAAGGCTGCTTACTGCAATGATCAGTCCATTATAGAATCCATAGGCTATGAATTTCCATGCGGCGCCATGCCAGATTCCCACTACCAGGAACACGATCACATTCGCCACACAGATAGGGATGACTCTTCCTGTCTTCTTTCCGAATACCTTCTTCGCCCATTTTCCGAACTTTCCCATCCATTTTGACAGAGAGATCGGATAGAACACATAGTCTTTCATCCAGGTACCCAGTGTAATATGCCACCGATGCCAGAAATCTGTAATAGACACTGCAAAATACGGTCGTTTAAAGTTCTGTTCCAGTTCGATTCCGAATAATCCGGCCACTCCGGCCACGACATCCATGCCACCTGAGAAATCCATATATAACTGGATCGAATACATCAGCACCGCCACAATATTCGTAAGCCCTGCATACTGTGTGTAATTCAAGAATACCTGATTCACTACCACTGCAGCCCTATCTGCCAGTACCAGTTTTTTGAAGAATCCCCACAGAATCAGCTGCAATGCATACTCAGCCCTTTGCAGATTGAAGGAATGCTCCGCATACAACTGCTTCGCCAATCGGTCAAAACGTCCAATCGGCCCCTGAAGAATCTGTGGAAAGAAGGACACAAACAATGCGAATCGGAAAAAATTCTTCTCTGCTTCGTATTTTCCCCAATACACATCGATAATGTATCCCATGGACTGGAATGTATAGAACGAAATCCCCAACGGCAGAATCAATTTTTGAAAAGAGATGCCCGTGTGAAATATCGCATTCACATTCTCAATCGCAAAATTCGTATACTTAAGCACTGCCAGCATTCCGAAGTTCAGCAACAAGCATCCCACCAGAACTCTTCTTTTTTTGATTTTTTCTTTTTTTACCTTTTCTATTAATCTTCCTGCTCCATATGTGGTGATGGTCGTAAAAAGCAGGAAGAATAGAATCTTGATTCCCGATGATGCATAATAGATATAACTGAAGATCAGAAGCCATATCCACTGGAATCGTCTGGGGATCAAGTAATATCCAATCACCGCGATTCCTACGAACATCAGGAATCCCATTGATATCAGAGACATTCTCTACCTCCACTCTTAAGCTTCCTTAAGACGATTAACCATCTCCCACAGAGATTTTGCCGAATTGAAGTTCTCCGGCACAATATCCACCGGTGTAATCTCGATATCATATGCCTCCTCTAATTCACTTACGATAGACAGAATTGCAAATGAATCCAGCAATTCATCATCAATCAGTGTTGTGCAGTTCTCATAGTCCACATCCGGCTGAACGTCATTTAAGATTTCCATTAATTGTTCCATTTTTCATTTCCTCCTAACACACTTTTATGCCCGCCAAGTTCTAATTGGCATTTTGTTTATTATTTTTCTTAAGATATTCTCCCAATTCTTCACTGAAGTGCTCACCTGCCGGTCCATACATATGTCCGTCATAATCCCAGTAACTATCCATACTCCTGTCGAAATCCAATTCCGAATCCATATTAAAATTATGATAAGGAACCTGATATCTCTCCATCAGTTCTGCAAAATACTGATCCGACCTTTCATAACTCTCCGGCATATTCGCAACCGTATCTACTGGTACCGGAAGGGTAATTGCCTCCAGTTCGATTCCTTCTTTCCTGCAATAACTTACCATTTTCTCAAAATACCGTATTGCGTCTGACCGAACTTGTCCTTCATCCCAAGGCACATTATTATAGGTTCCCTTATCCGCACCTTCTACTGCATCCTGATAGAGAAAGCCGCGCCCGCCATAATACCCTCCGGGCACATCCAGAATCTGTGGATCATATTTCCGATACTCTCGGCTTATTTTCTTCTTCATGATCTGCGGTGCCTGTAACAGATTATTCTTATAATAACTCCATGGAAACATAGATTCACGATAGTCCAGTTTCATAATCTTATCCAGAAAATACTCTGCCTTGTTCTTAGACCACGGCAATTCCTTATAGAACAGAATCGCAGTTGAACCCAATCGCTGATCCATCATCCAATAGGACGGGTCCAACTCATAGATAATTTTTTTCGGTTTCTGCTCTTTACATGCCTCTTTCATTAGATAGTAGGTGTCCACAGGATATTCATCTGCCATACACAGATTAAAACTCTTCTTTCCTGTCACCCGGTCTATTACCTCCGGGCTGATTCCGTATTGCCCATGAGATGTCCCGATAAAGAGATAATCATAAGGACCTTCTCTCTTCAACTGGTGAAGATTCATCCATATAACATTCGGCGGCATCGTTATCCAGTTCAGAATCCCTGATAATACAACGCATAGAATTAAGAAAATCCCAACTCTTAAGATACCATATCTCTTCTCTTTCATAGCATGACTGCCCCTATTCCATTGATCTCGTCAGTCCCTTTACGCTGCCTGATCATCTGAACCCCATTGCCGCCATCCTGCGAATAGAACAATACCTGCGGCAGATCCCTGTTCAGGAACAGATACATTCCTTCCGTCACCGAATAAGCGCCTACCCGCTCAAATACAATCACATCTCCAATCAAGGCATTCTTTAGCGGAAGTTGTTTCACAATCACATCATTCACCGTACACAATGAGCCACATATATTCCAAGGTTCTGCTTTTTCTACATCTGCATCTTTCTCTATGCCTGTATCTATGTCTTTTCGCACACTTGCAGCCTCTCCGCCAGCGCCCTCTTCCTGCATCCAAATATACTGATAATGCGGAATCTTCATCGCCATAGCCTGTCCATAATAGGTCAGATGATGAATACCTCCATCCACAATACAGTACCGTTGCCCTTGATTCACCTTCCAATCCGCAATGCTTGTCAGATAATAACCGCAATATGCAGCAATATATCTTCCCATCTCCAACGTGATCCTTCCCGAGAAATGAAGTCTCTCCAGAATACTTCGGAACTCACCCAGCATCTTCTCCTCATCAATCTCCTCATCTGACGTAAAATACGGCACATAAAATCCCGGACCATACTCCAATTCTTCCGCTTCATATCCGTATTTTCCCCTTAATAATCCAAGGAATTCATCCAGATGCAGTAATTCCTTCTCTATCTTCGCCATTTTCTTCTTCTGGGTTCCGGAATACCACTGTAGTCCCACAATCTGAACATGTGGATACGCTTCTCTTCGCTCTATGATACGACAGATCTCCTCCTCATCCACTCCAAACTGATTCCCGCTGGTAACCCGTATCAATGCACGGATAACTACCTGGCATTCTTTGGCACAGGATTCCAACACTTCTAACTGTCCGGCAGATTCGATGGTATAGATTCCCTTGCTGCCGTATCTTCCCATTACATAGGCAATATCCGCTCTCTCCTTATTCACGCCGGACAGCACGATCTGCTGCATATCAATTCCGGCTTTCTCGCAGATACGGAATTCTCCCGGCGAGCATACTTCATACTTGGAAATCAACTGCCGGATCGGTCCTATCAGGAAAGGGTTGGCTTTCATTGCATAACACAGCCTGATCTCTTCTCCCAGGCTTCTTTGTATCATCCTGATCCGCTTCTTTAACATATCCAGATCAAAGATATATGCCGGAGTTCCATACTCTTTGGCTACAGATCTTAATGCTTCCTTATCCATTCATCAAACCCTTTCTGTCAATCTTTCCATTCTTCGTAACCGGCATCTTGTCCACCCTCACGAATACATTCGGTATCATATATGCCGGCAATCTCACTCCCAGCGTACGAACAATCTGTCTTTTGTCCGCTTCTCCTTCATAGAAAGCTACAATCTTATTCTTTTCCTCATCATAGATGCAGCAGTTTCTTCGGATTCCTTCTACCAGTTCCATTGCCGTCTCGATCTCTCCCAATTCAATCCGATGTCCCATATGCTTAATCTGATAATCCTTCCTGGATGCAAAATACAGATACCCATCTTCGCCATAATAAGCCAGATCTCCGGTCCGGTAGATTCTCTCCAGATAGCAGGTATTCAACGGATTCTGGACAAATGCCTTACCCGTCTGTTCCGGATTATTGTAATATCCCAAAGACAGCGCCGTTCCGGACACGCAGATCTCGCCTTTTTGCCCCGGTTCTGTCACTAATCTATCTTCTTCATCCAGCAGGAATACTTTTTCATTCGGAAATGGCATTCCGATCGGAAGGTTCTCCCCCGGCGCAAACTCCCGGTCTACAATATAATAAGTGCAGTTACAGGTAATCTCTGTCGGTCCGTATACATTCGCATACATCGCATGTGGAAGATATCTTCTCCACTCATTCAGATGCTTCACCGGCATCACCTCACCGCTAAATATAATCTTATTCACCTTTTGCGGTACTTTATATTCGAAACCCTTAAGCGTGGTAATGATACACAACGCAGAAACCGCCCAGATCAACGTCGTAACTTCTCGTTCTTCCAGATAATCCAGTAATTTCGTTGGAAAAGAGAATAATTTCTTCGGAATAATCTGCATAGTCGCGCCCGTCTTTAATGTAGAATAGATGTCCTTCACCGACACATCGAAATCAAACGGTGCCTGATTTCCAATGACATCTTCACTGGTAATTCCGAAGATTGTCGTGAATTCTTCGATAAAATCAATCACCGATCTGTGGCTGACCACAACACCTTTGGGAACGCCCGTGGAGCCCGAAGTGAAATTCGCATATAATGGATCGATATCCATAGCCTGCTTGCGAATGCTTTCCAATACACCTTCCTCTGCATCTTCCAAAATAGCTTCTTCAATATCAATGACTGTCCCTTCATATCCCAGGTTCGCCAACTGTTTCTCATACTTTCTGTCAGCCACCATTACTTTTGCACCCAGTGTGTGTAGGATCTGATTCAGTCTTTCTGCCGGAAATTTGGGGTCCAGCAGCACATAGAAGCATCCGGCATATACTGCTCCCATAAAAGCATAGATTGCATTCACGCTCTTCTCCATGAATACCGGAATTGGCGTTCTTGGAGATACCTTATGCGCAAGACAGGTTCCTACAGATCTTGCGGTACTTAACAATTCTCTGTACGTACATGTTGATTTGTCATCTGTAAAGGCTGGTTTGTCCGGATATTGCACGGCAGAATGTTCCAGATAATCTAATATATTTCGAATCATCTTTTTCCTCGATTCATCCCTTATTTTATATATAACTCCCATCACATTTAGTTTACAGGATTATTGTCAGAAAATCCACTTAGAAATTCTGAATATTTCTTAACAATTCTTAAGAAGTTTGTAAGAACCGTCCATTATCAGGACATGACAAATAGCCCGTCTCCTAAGAGACAGGCTACTACGTCCAAGAACTATCGCCGCCCTACCAGATAATCTATGGTAACCTCAAAATAGTCTGCAATTGCCCACATCATCTCTATATCCGGCATACGTTTCCCGGTTTCATACCCCGCAAGTGTTGTTCTGTCTATGTACAATGCAGCCGAAAGTGTTTCCTGTGATATTCCTTTCTCTCTTCTGAGCATTCTAAGGCGCTCTACAAAAATACTTCTATCCATATTTATCACCGTCCTTATCTCCATTGTAAATAAATCATTGCACATATGCAAATAAAATGGTGATTACATGCACAAAAAGGACAGCAACCCATCTATTTGGATTACTGCCCTTCTGCTTATCTTAAGATTTTATGCAGCTTTTCTTTTCTTGAGGCTATATATCACTCCCAACATTGAGACTGCCAACAGAATCGTCCATATTCCTGTCCGGCTTTCATCTCCTGTCTTAGGAACTACATTCTGCACTTTGTTCTTTCCTGTATTCTTCTGTATCGTGTCTTTGACTTCTGAAGCTGAGGCTGCATTCTTATCTTTTGTATCAGTACCCGTGGTAACTTGTTCTTGTCCTGATGGACCCGATGGGGAACTCGGATCTTTAGTATCGGTTATAACATCAGGACTATCGGTGTTCCCGGTACCTTCACCTGCCGGCGGTACAATGACCGTATTAGCAGGCAGATCATCTGCACCATTGTCATTCGTATTGTCTGCTGCCGGCGGTGTTGTATCTGGCGTTGCCGTATTATCCGAAGATGTATCATCATTTTCTCCAGATGGTGTATTGCTATCCGGCGTGGTATTATCCGGCGTGGTATTACCCGGTATAGTGTTATCCGGCGCAGTATTCTCACCACCATTTGGCGGGTTACTATAATCAGCCCCGTCATTCAGCGCCACTACATATGGAGAAAAGCCAGTCACTTCAATAGCAATCTTTCCCTCTTCTGCTTTTGTCAGATATCTTTCTACATAAGTATTGCCATCCACTTCATTATAACTGTAATGAAGAACCACAATCTCCCTTCCGTTATACTGCTCATCAACCTGGAGCCCCAGTTCAACCTTTTGATCTTTCTCCAGTTTCTCTGTCAGGCTAATGTCATATACGCCAAGGATTGTCTGCCCTTTGACTGCCTCAGTATACTGGGCATACTCTTCTGTGGTATCTGCAATCCCTGCTACCTTCAATTGTGCACCATCCAGTAGAGTTCCTGTAACCCACACCTTGGAATCTTCACTCGTAACTATTGTCTCAGTTTCCGGTGTATCTGGTGTATCTGACTCATTCGGATTATCACTTCCGTCCGGCGTCTCTGGTACATCCGGTGTCTCAGCCTCTCCCGGTGTCTCCGGCTGTTCAGGCTCTACTACTTCTTCCTTCACTACTGTAACAACTGCCTCAGCGCTCTTCGTAACATCCTGAACGGATACAGCCTTTACTTTCAACGTCTCAACTGTCTCATCAGTGCCTATCTGAAGTTTTCCATACTGATCGACCTGTGTATCAGCACTCAACGCGCCTTCCACACTCCAGGTTACATCCTTCGATGGATTGCCTGTACCAATAACCAGTACTCCAAAGTTAAGGCTTTCTCCCACCTTCAGTTCTACCTGTGACGGATCAATCTTCACTTCTGTAACAGCCACCGACTCTGCCACAGTAATATTCTGTTCTGCCGATGCCGTCATGTCCTCGTATGCATAAGTGATTGCGACACTTCCCTGACCAGCCTGCAATGCCTCTGTCGGATAAGTAACTTCCTGTGTAACATCCGTCTCTGTACCGTCGCTCCACTTCGCCACAACACCCATACCGGTTGGGTCGAAGATCTCACCTGCCGTGTAAGCCGTCTTAGCCGGTGCCTGGCTGATATAGATGGACTGCAGTTCTTTCTTAACTTCCACAGTTCCTCCCTGGTTTACAGCAGACACATAATTTGCAGATATATAAGCATACATGCTGTCAAAATCATACTGACCTGTTCCTGCGTTCACGCCTGAGCGATCACCATTCAGTACTGCATCACTCTGGATTCTGTAGAAGCCGTTCTCTGCTGTCGGATTCTGAATCAGCACGGCATAACTGGAATGAAGCCCTGTCTTATATAAAGAAGTATAAGCGGTACTGCTGCCGCTTCTCACATTCACACTCGTATGCTGCGTAGAGATGGAATCCTTGATACCAATCGTATAAGCGTTGGCATCCCTGCCTCCGCCATTCGCATCCAGTGTCCATAAGATATTCGCTGCTTTCTCTCCCCAATATGGGTCGGAGGCATAACTTACATTGACTCCGCTTGCCTTATTTCCAAGGAAACCGCCTTTATATCTCCAATCACTTGGCTTCAGATATCCTCTGGACATCCAGCCATCTGCATACTGGCGGATGCACTCTTCAACACTCGCATAGGTAGAAGCACTGGTTCCCGGTGAAGAATCCACGGCATTCAGACCGAACAGGTTGTTCTTATTCTTACAGATAGAACTTGTCCCCCATCCGCTTTCATTTGCTGCAATTGCTGTCATAATCAACGCATTCACACCATATGTATTCTGGCTGTTCACCAGATAGTCACCAGTATTCCTTAATTTGGATGTGGAACTTGTCCTTCCATTGATCAGATTATTCAGATCTGCCGCGCTATAGGATGTTCTGCTTCTGAAAGGCAGATACTGATAATAATTATAATACGGACTGCCTGGATTCACAGAATTGGAGCGTGTATTATTCTGATAATCTCCAAGCATCGTTCCATAACTTGTGTAAAAATAATGTCCATCATAACTGTAATAAGTAACTCCGCTTTGCAGATATGATGGTGCGGCTCCGTTATCAAGAGAGGTTGCATATCCCGGAGTTGTCATATCCTGTGTTATGTAGTGAAGAAGCCTTCCCCCAGATACCTGGTAACAGCTGAAAGATTTTGCATTAGCAAAATCCACAACCTGCACTTCACTGGCTGACACCTCTCCTACCACTCCGGAAAGCATGAACCGTACTTTTCCTCCACTGGTACCAAGGTATGCTGCATCCGCACCATAAGCACCATTGGTGTATCCATCTGTTCCAGTACCGAACTCTTTGTACGTGGTAACCGCATTTCCTTTGGTTCTGAAATTCACGACCTTCACAACAGCAGTTCTTGCCATGGAAAATCTTGCAATTCCAGATTCACTTACTTCGCCACCCTCATCGCCTACTTCATAGATGTTGCCGTCTTCATCCATAGCAGTAACTTCTTCCAGACGCTGGGGGTTCTCATCTGTTAATCCCGACTCTGCAGACGCCTGCTCCCCTGGCGTTTCTTCCGCATAACTCTCCGTCCCTGGCATGAATATCATACTCAAGCAGACGAAAAGCGAAAGCATCAGGAACTTTCGTGTTTTTCGCAATTAATCTCCTCCTTTTCCCCTTATTAATTTAGAAATATTTATACCGATACAATTTTACGTTACCATAAAATCATTCCCATTTCAATGTAAGAAACGTATTTTTGCAATAAAAACGACCTATGCACATACATAAGCCGTTTCCATCATCCATCTTCTTTTATTCTCCCAGTCCGCCTTCAACGGCATCAACCATTGCACGCAGAGCTTCTTCTTCATCTTCTCCATCACAGACCAGTTCAATCTCATTGCCCTTCTTAATACATGCCCCCAACACACTAAGAACACTTTTCGCATTGGCTCTCGTATAATCATACTCAAACTCAACTTTGCACTTGAAACTGTTGGCCGTATTGCAGAAGATGCCCGCTGGTCTAAGATGCAATCCAGTCGGATTGGTAATTGTAACTCTTTGCCTAACCATGACTTTCTTTATTTACTCCTCCTGTTCTTCTACTTTTTCTTCCAGGATCACTTCTACACTCACATCCTCTACCAATGAACAGCCATCTGGTAATTCTACCGATACCGGAACTGTATAAGTACCTGGACTTGTATAATTTTTAAGATCAATACTTACCTTCTTTGCAATGGAGAATACATTCAATGTCTCCTCCGGACCTTTGATCTGGAGTTCCAGATCTACCATCGACCCATAACTTAATTCCAGATTCGCTGCAAGATTATTCACCGTAATCGAACTGGTGGAGACCTCATAATGCTTTGCCCCCGGCTGTTCGACATAGATCGTCACCACTACACTGCTCGCATTCTGATCCACCAAAGATACTCCATCCGGCAGATATGATGATATATCTATAACCTTCTCTGTTCTCTGTGTCAGATTCGAGACATTCAGCGCCTCTGCCGGCACATCAATCTGTCTTAATTTGGAGAGATCTGATTTGTCGCCTGTCACACTTACATCCCGCGGCTCGACACTGAACATGCTTATCTTATAGCCTTTTGCAGCAGTAACCATAGATGTGTCTAACTTGATCGGCACACTCTTGACCTGATATAGTGTTACCTCTACGCTAACTCCTTCTTTGCCCAGATTGTTGGCAAGAAGCGTCTGATCTATTACATTATTATTCGCATCATACAGAATCAGCCTTGCTTCAATATCCGCATTTTCAGATAAGCCTGATACGTCCGCCTCTGCTACTACCCTGCTGATGTTGTTAATAACGGTCTTAGGTCCGCGAAGAGTTACCTTCTCCGGATTCACGTTCAATTCCCCTACCACATATCCTTCTCTGACGGTTCCGATCGTCGTTGGCGTAATCGGGAAATTATTCTTCGCCTCATCATCAATCTGAACCTGAAGATTTCTAGGCGTCGTATACGCACTTTCATATCTGCCGCCTTCAACGGATACCTCTATCGGAATCTGAGTTCCCAGAGACAATTCTTTCATATCAGCAGTTGCCGTAATATTCTCTGCCTTAATCTTATTCATCTCTGAGCGCTGTGCTCTCACCGTAACATTCACTTCCTTGGTATCATCTACAATCTGATACGTCCTGTTCGTTGTCGTTACGACTTCTTCATTCACCACCTGCACAGGTATGCCGGTATATGTCTTCTCTATGACCGGATCATCAATATTAACCACAATAAACCACATAAAAACAGCGGTAAAGAAGGCCAATACCTTAAGACCCAGGTTAGCTGTCAGTCTTTTTTCCATGCTTACGCCTTCCTTTCCATAATGCTGTTAACTTATTCGTCTCTGTCTTTTTATCCTGAATTCCAGTTAATTTCTCCCTCAATTCTTTCTCGCTGATATTGCGATAAAGTTGTCCGCCTCGTGCCACAGATACTGCACCGGTCTCTTCTGAAACCACAACAATCAGAGCATCACTGACTTCACTCATTCCAAGAGCTGCACGATGTCTGGTTCCAAGTGCCTTGCTGATGTTCATATTATCTGATAATGGAAGATAACAGGTCGCAGATACAATTCTGTCTCCACGCACGATGATCGCTCCATCATGCAGAGGCGTATTATGCTCGAATATATTGATCAGAACCTGGCTGGACACAAGACAATCCATCTGGATCCCAGTACTTTCATATTCTGTAAGACGTATTGCCTGCTCAACAACAATCAATGCTCCTGTCTTAACCTTTCCCATCGCATATGCTGCTTCAATAATACTTTCCATTGTCTCTTCACTAAAACGTGTTTTCTCACGGTTTGTCTC
Source organism: Bariatricus sp. SGI.154 (assembly GCF_050313795.1). Lineage (NCBI taxonomy): Bacteria > Bacillati > Bacillota > Clostridia > Lachnospirales > Lachnospiraceae > Bariatricus > Bariatricus sp. SGI.154. Next base: position 23,168 of record NZ_JBNPMC010000003.1, on the reverse strand, counting down.
AAAAGGCACCATGGAAGACAGAAACTGCCGTTCTCCTAATTTCTCCAACGCACGCCGAAGTTCCGGCTGGAACACCACAATCGCTGCTGTTGCCATAACAGTAACCGAATTCTTAGCAATATACAATATAGTATGCATCTTGAATATGGCGGCTATCAGAATGAATACAGCAAGTACAATGATTCCCTTAAGCAGCATCCATGCTTTTGTGTTCTTAATCCATACCATAAGCTGATAGATCAAAAAAGTAAGAATTAAAACTTCTATCACATCCGTTACACGTATCTCCGGAAAATACCAGTCAGATACGTATTTTTCTACAAATCTGCTAATCTGCTGTTCCATTCCTCCACCTCCTTCTTTTTATTTATCCTATTCTTAGTCTTTCAGATTAAGATCTTTTCTAAGACTCTGTGTGAGAAGCATCTTATCCACTTCCCTCATATCATGTTTCTTTGTGACAGGTCCTTTTTTGGGAGAACGCTTTCTACTGCTCTTTTCACTCCCATGTGCTACAGCTTTCTTCTCCGCCATTTTGTCCGGTGTCTTAACAGATACAGCGCCAGAATTCCTCCGGACTGCCTCTGTATCTATGATCTCCGTCTCCTGTCTCTCATTAATCCTCTTTACTGTCTTCTCCGGTGTCGCAACAAATACCTTCGGAACAGCCTTCACATAATAATAATACTCATCGTCTTCATACTGCAAGTTCTCACTTCTCGCATAATCCACTGAGAAAAAGAACAACTCCAATACCAAACCAACCAGTATAGAAGCAATACTTCCTCCAATCAGTGCTCCGTAAGAAGTATGTACTCCTAAAACCATGTCTCCTACAACAATCACGATTACATCTGCAACCGCTCCTGCAAGAATTGCAGCCTTCCATGCATGATCTATAGATGTCCTGCGCAGGGTATATACCACGAACAGACAGATGACAAACGCTACAATCACAATCCACATCTCTTTATTCTGGAACACCTGCTTTGCATAATCTGTTCCCTGTGACAGCATGCTCTTCGCATCAGCCCCCGAAATATTCGCCGAAGCCTTCTTAACATACTCCATCATATAGTATACAATCGTTCCGCATGCAACTGCTACCAGGCTGATCGGAGTTGCAACCAGGCCGCATACCACCGGAATCACATATGGAATCTTCAGGAAGAAAGCAATCGGTGTAAGCAGAACAATCAGTGCCATCTTCGGTGTGAGCCTCAGATAGAATATATACATAATCAGGAATATGACTGCCGTCACGATCAATATTCCCAACGACACTGAGAACATATGAGCCAGAATCAGAACCGTCGCCATCACAATCGTTAATGACAAAGGCAAAAACGTGCAGATCACTGCCAATGCTAATGCTGCTACCGGCGAAGCCGCTGCTTTCATGAAGCCTACATTATGGTTAATCACCGAGAACGTCACCATTGCCAGCACAAATTGGCACACCTTGTCGAACACTTTTGAATTCCTGGCATATAATTCCTGTAACCGTCCGCGAAGTACATATATACTATCCATCTATCTATTCTCCTTTTTATACATCTTAAGTAGTCTTGTCAGATTATGGTTATACTTCTTCACCCGCTGTCTCGCATCCTTATGCTTCTGATTATACACATGGCTGGAAATAAGTGCATAGATAATAACCAGTGAAATATAGCCTAACAGAAACATGGCTGCCAGCATCAATATCAGCCCATTGGACATATTCTCAAGCAGTTCTTCCAATCCTGCCAATACCAGCATTCCCACAATACATATATATCCCACAGTAACCCAAAGAACCGAGCATATCGTATGGAAACTCGCATAATCCTTACGGTAGTATGCACTGATCTTAAAATCTTCCTTTCCCTGTGTCTGTTCGTAGAAAGCAAGACGGGTCATGAGTTTTACCTTTTTTTCATCTAACATAATCCACCTCAAAATGTTGCAATATTCTGCTTTATTATCCAATTAAACATCATTTTTAGTATAACAAATATCAGTACCCTTGTCCAATACTTATAGTTAAAAAATAAACTTTTTCCACCCCGTTCTGTTTCAACACTTCTGCCGCCGCGTCAATCGTATTCCCTGTTGTATAGATATCATCAATCAGAAGCACTGTAGAAGCAGGATATACTGCCCACTTCAAAGCAAATGCCTTCCGCAGATTCTTCTTTCTCTCGCTATGGCTCAATATCTTCTGGGGACTGGTAGCAATCCTTCGAACCAGACTCTTTTCATCCACCGGTATCTGCAATCTTCTTCCCAGTTCTCGGCTTACAATTTCTGCCTGATTATAACCTCTCTTCTTCCTGCGCTTTTTATGAAGGGGAATCGGAATGATAAGATCTGGATTCCATCTTTTTATCATATGACCATAACAGCAGATTAATTCCTCGGTATAATGAATTCCATATCTTCTTTGATTGTGATATTTGAACTGATAGATCGATGTGCTGACAGGCGCCTTATGAAGCCACAGACTAAGCCCCTGGTCATAATGATGCCGGGTATGCATACAGTCATGACAATATTCCTGCTCCACATGGCGGATAGGCTTGCCACACTGCATACATCTGGGTTCCCTTATTCTGAGCATCTCTAGTTTCCTTCTGCATATCGTACAGATTCCCTGACTGCTAGCCTTGCCGCAGAACGGACACACCTCGGGCCACAGCCAGGCGCTGATAATATTCCATATACTTGTTAAAATCTCTCTGATATTTCTTTGACTTCTTGAATTTCTCACTACAATTCCCGGATTCGTTCTGCAAGGCTTGTATTGCGATCCTGTTCATTCGTATTGCGGATCATCTCCTGGAATACGGAATCACTTCCCACCAGCGTTACGCAATGCCTTGCCCTTGTGACAGCAGTATACAGCAGATTCCTGTGATACAGCTGTCTTGGCCCCTGCAGCAGCGGAATCACTACTGCCGGATATTCACTCCCCTGAGACTTATGTATGGTAATCGCATAGGCAAGTTCCAGTTCATCCAGCAATTCATACGGATACTTCACCCTGCGCTTCTCATCATATTCCACAATCACCGTCTCTTCATACGTATTAATCTCTTTGATGATTCCCATATCACCATTGAAGATTCCCTGTCCCTTGTCGATCGTCATGCCATACTTGGTTGCGACTTCCCACTCTAACTGATAATTATTCTTGATCTGCATGACCTTATCCCCTTCGCGGAACAGCCGGTCTCCATACTCTTTTTCCGTCTTTCCCGGTTCCGCAGGATTCAGATATTCCTGCAGGATACGATTCAGGCGTTCAACTCCCAGAAGTCCTTTTCTCATAGGAGTCAGGACCTGGATATCATATGGCTTCGCATTCACATACTTCGGCAGTTTCTTCTGAATCAGCGTAATCACGACACTGATGATCACGTTGGCATCCTGCCTCTTCAAGAAGAAGAAATCCCGGCTCTTATTATCCAGCACCACTTCCTCTCCACGGTTAATCTTATGGGCATTCACAACGATATCACTCTCTCCGGCCTGCCGGAAGATCTTAGTCAGCATCACCACCGGAAAACAATGTGCATCGATAATATCCTTCAGGACACTTCCAGGTCCCACACTCGGCAGTTGGTTACGGTCTCCCACCAAGATCAACCTGGTTCCCGGTACGATTGCTCCCAAGAGCGCATACATCAAAGGCAGATCCACCATGGACATCTCATCTATAATGATCACATCTGCTTCCAAAGGATTCTCTTCATTACGCTGGAACCCATTCACACTGTCATCCTCCGGATTCCCACTGACCTCCAGAAGACGGTGGATCGTCTGTGCCTCATATCCGGTGGTCTCTGTCATCCGCTTTGCGGCCCGTCCGGTAGGAGCCGCCAGATAGATATCCATTCCTTCACTCTCGAAGAAATGAATCATAGCATTGATGGTTGTCGTCTTTCCGGTTCCCGGTCCACCTGTCAGTACCATCACGCCTCGCCTGACAGACTCCATTACAGCCATCCGCTGCATCTCGTCCAGATACAGCCCTGTATTCTCTTCAATGGCATGAAGCCTGCGTTCAAGACTGTCTTCTGCCACATCGCAGGTCACATTCAGGTCATACAGCATCTTCGCCACATTCATCTCCATATAATAGTAATGAGAAGAATAAACCCTCATGCCATCCGCTGCATTCTTCATGACAATCTTCTTCTCCATCGCAAGATCCATCAGATATTTCTCAATATCCCGAATCTCAACCTCCAGAAGCTCGCTTGCTTTTCTCAGGAGCACATTCTGGTTCAGATATACATGCCCATCATTCACGCTCTGTAAAAGAGTATAGAAAATACCGCTGCGAATGCGGTAGTCAGAATCCGTATGGATTCCAACCTTCGATGCGATCTCATCAGCGGTCTTAAAACCAACTCCTGACACATGGTCAGCAAGCTGATATGGGTTCTCCTCTATAACACGGTATACATTCTGCCCGTAATGCTGGTATATCCTGGCAGCCAGGGCAGTCGATATCCCGTACTTCTGCAGATAGATCATCGCCTGGCGCATATCCTTCTTCTCTTCTACCTGCACGGCGATCTCTCGTGCTTTGCGCTCGCTGATTCCTTTGATCTCAGCCAGGCGCTCAGGCTCTTCCTCGATAATCCGGAAGGTATCTTCTTTGAACTTCTTAACAATCCTTCCTGCCAGCGCTGCACCTACACCTTTTACAGCACCTGATCCCAGGTAGCGTTCAATCGATACCAGATCTTCTGGCTCACAGACTTCCGAAGTCTCTGCCTTAAACTGAAGCCCATACAGTTTATGGGTTGTATACTCTCCCTCCAGTCTCAGCAGTTCTCCCTCTTCAATATAGTGAAAATTCCCTACACAGGTCACTTCACCGTCATCATTATTCAAGTGAAACACCGTATACCCATTATCTTCATTCCGATATACAATATGCTCAACATATCCTTTAATACTGTCCATTAGAATTCTCTTCGTCCACTCATTAATTCTACAAACTGTCCTGTACCGATTGCAACTACCTTCATCGGATCATCTGCAGTCATGGTATTAATCCCTGTCTTCTCCTCAATCAGTTCTTCCAGACCTCTTAACATAGCCCCACCACCGGTCAGCATGATTCCACGATCCAGAATATCCGCGGATAACTCCGGTGGCGTCCTCTCCAGCACGTTAATTACTTCTTCCACAATCTGTCCCGTTGGCTCTCTTAACGCCTCCTCCGTCTCAGACGAAGTCACGGTTACCGTCTTCGGAAGACCTGTTACCAGATTCCTTCCTCTTACTTCGATCGCCTCATCCTCGATCAATGGATAGGTTGTACCAATCTTAATCTTAATATCTTCCGCGGTTCTCTCACCGATCAGAAGATTATGCTTCTTGCGCATATATCGTACAATGGCTTCATCAAAATCATCTCCCGCAATCTTAATAGAAGAATTCACCACCGTACCGCCAAGGGAAATCACTGCGATATCCGCAGTACCTCCCCCGATATCCACAATCATATTGCCACAGGGCTTCGAGATGTCGATTCCTGCACCTATCGCTGCTGCCACCGGCTCTTCAATCAGATTCACTTCTCTTGCGCCTGCCGCATAGGTTGCTTCTTCCACCGCTTTGCGTTCCACTTCCGTGACTCCGCTTGGCACACAGATACTGATTCTTGGTTTTTTGAATGTCCTTTTTCCCAACGCTTTCTGTACAAAATACTTGATCATCTTCTCTGTCACCGTATAGTCCGAGATGACTCCCTGACGGAGCGGGCGGACAGCCACGATATTCCCAGGTGTTCTTCCAAGCATCAGGCGAGCCTCTTCGCCAATCGCCTTTATCGCATTTGTATCTCTGTCATAAGCAACCACAGATGGCTCCTTCAATATGACGCCTTTCCCCTTCACATAGACCAGGACACTGGCAGTTCCCAAGTCAATTCCAATATCTACTGACATCTTTTTTCCCCTTTCATTATGCTATCTATCTGATTATCATTCGTCCACTTTTTCATAATGAATGCCCGGATGCGTACTGATACATACCGATCCGTGCTCGTTTCATTATAATCAACTTTCCTTAAAATGGAAACCCCTATTTCCTTAAATCTTTGTGAACCTTCTCGACAAATTCCGCACATTCAGGTGACATCTACTTTTTCAGAATAACGTCAATATATTTGCCCGTATAGGACACCGGATTACATGCAACCTCCTCCGGAGTTCCCTTTGCAATCACCGTACCTCCCTTATCTCCGCCTTCCGGACCGATATCTATAATATAATCCGCCGTCTTAATCACATCCAGATTATGCTCAATTACAATTACCGTATTGCCATCCGAAGAAAGTCTGCGAAGTATCTCTGTCAACTTATGAACATCTGCAAAATGCAAGCCTGTCGTAGGCTCATCCAGTATATAGATTGTCTTTCCGGTACTTCTCTTGCTTAATTCTGTCGCAAGCTTAATCCTCTGTGCCTCTCCTCCTGAGAGAGTCGTAGACGGCTGGTCAAGACGGATATAGGAAAGCCCCACATCATACAAGGTCTCCATCTTCCTGCGGATGCTTGGTACATTTTCGAAGAAATGTAATGCTTCTTCTACAGTCATATCCAGGACATCGTAGATACTCTTTCCTTTATATTTTACCTCCAACGTCTCACGATTATAACGTTTTCCACCACAGACTTCACAAGGCACATAGACGTCCGGCAGGAAATGCATCTCAATCTTAAGGATTCCGTCACCACTGCAGGCTTCACATCTTCCGCCTTTGACATTGAAACTGAATCTTCCCTTCTTATATCCTCTTGCCTTGGCATCTGCAGTTGCAGCAAAAAGATCACGGATCAGATCAAAAACTCCCGTATAAGTCGCTGGATTGGATCTGGGCGTACGCCCGATCGGTGACTGGTCGATATTGATTACTTTATCCAACTGATCTATCCCCTGGATATCCTTATGCTTGCCCGGAATGGTTCTTGCGCGATTCAGTTCCCTTGCCAGACGCTTATACAAGATTTCATTGACAAGTGAACTCTTACCGGATCCTGATACTCCCGTTACACAGGTCATCACACCGAGAGGGAATTCCACATCTATGTTCTTCAGATTATTCTCCTGGGCTCCAATTACCTTCAGCCAGCCTGTTGGTGCCTCACGCTTTTCCGGCACCGGGATCTTCACCCTTCCACTTAGGTATGCACCGGTAATGGAATTCTTATTCTTCATAATCTCTTTTGCATTCCCCTGTGCCACCACTTCTCCACCATGTTCACCGGCTCCCGGACCGATATCCACAATATAATCTGCCTCCAGCATGGTATCTTCATCATGCTCGACCACAATAACGGAATTACCCAGATCTCTCAGATGCTTCAGCGTGCCTAATAATTTATCATTATCTCTTTGATGCAGCCCTATACTTGGCTCGTCCAAAATGTACGCAACCCCTACCAGCCCAGATCCAATCTGAGTTGCCAGACGGATTCTCTGCGCCTCTCCGCCAGACAGACTTCCCGTTGCACGGGCAAGCGTCAGATAATCCAAACCAACATCCATCAAAAACTGGATACGGGCATTGATCTCCTTCAGAATCTGCCCACCGATCAGGATCTGCTGCTGGTTCAACTGCAACTGATTCAAGAATCCCTGCAGGCGTTCGATAGACAAGGCTGTCAGTTCCGCAATATTCTTATCGCCAACCGTAACTGCCAGTGCAGCCGGCTTCAATCTCTGCCCTCCACACTCATGACATGGAGTAATCCGCATGAACTCCTCATATTCTGCTTTAGAAGTCTCAGAACCCGTCTCGCGATAGCGACGCTCCACATTACGGATCAATCCCTCAAATGCCACATCATATACGCCCTCTCCACGCTGTCCGCGGTAATGGACTCTTACTTCTTTCCCATTCGTTCCATGGATCAGAACATCATGGATCTCTTTCGGATAATCCTTGAAAGGCGTATCCAGTGAGAAATGATATTCTTTGCTCAAAGCATCCAGAATCGCATAAGTAAAACTCTTCTTATCGTTGCAGGACTGCCATCCCATAACAGTAATCGCGCCTTCCATAATGCTTAATCTCTTATCCGGAATCATCAGATCCTCATCAAATTCCATCTTATATCCCAGTCCGAAACATTCCGGACAGGCTCCAAATGGATTATTGAAAGAGAAACTTCTAGGCTCTATCTCCTCAATACTGATTCCACAATCCGGGCAAGAAAAACTCTGACTAAAATTAATCGGTTCTCCACCGATTACATCGACAATCAGCAAGCCTTCCGCCAATGCCAGAACATTCTCAATCGAATCCGTCAGACGCTGTTCGATTCCCTCTTTCACGACCAGTCGGTCTACAATAATCTCAATATTGTGCTTAATATTTTTATCTAGCGCAATCTCTTCTGACAGTTCATAGAGATTGCCATCTACGCGAACGCGAACATATCCGCTCTTCTTCGCCCGGTCAAATAATTTCGCATGGGTTCCTTTTCTGCCGCGTACGACCGGCGCCAGCAGCTGGATCTTAGTCCGCTCTGGCAATTCCATGATCTGGTCTACCATCTGGTCTACCGTCTGCTTCTTAATCTCCTTGCCACACTTCGGGCAATGAGGAATACCGATTCTGGCATATAAAAGCCGAAAATAATCATAGATCTCCGTTACTGTTCCTACGGTAGAACGAGGATTCCGGTTCGTAGATTTCTGGTCAATAGAGATTGCCGGAGATAATCCTTCAATGCTTTCCACATCTGGCTTCTCCATCTGTCCCAGAAACTGTCTGGCATAGGAAGAAAGGGATTCCATATATCTTCGCTGTCCTTCTGCGTAGATGGTGTCAAAAGCCAGCGATGATTTTCCCGAACCACTTAATCCGGTCAGTACTACCAATTCATCTCTGGGGATATCCAGATCTATATTTTTGAGATTGTGCTCGTTGGCACCTCGTATTTTAATAAATTGTTTGTTGCCTTTTCTCTGTGTCATTAGTCTATCCTTTCGTAGATATCTTCTCTCAACTATTTTTTTACAAACTATTTCTAGTCTGTCATATGTCTTTTTAACTCTACAATCTTATCACGCAATTCTGCAGCTGCTTCGAAATTCAGTTCCGTAGCCGCCTTCTTCATCTGCTTCGTCAGATCTTTGATTAACTTCTCCAGTTCCTGCCTGCTCATAGACTCCGGATCTTTCTCCATCCGCAGTTCTTCTGCTGCCACCTTCTTAGAGATGGCAATCAGATCCCTTACACTCTTCTGGATGGTCTGCGGCGTAATGCCATGTTCCTCATTGTACTGCATCTGTACCTTCCTGCGCCGCTCCGTCTCTTCAATCGCAATACGCATAGAATCTGTCATAGTATCTGCATACATGATAACGTGCCCTTCTACATTCCGGGCAGCACGTCCAATCGTCTGAATCAAGGATGTCTCAGAACGCAAGAATCCTTCCTTATCAGCATCCAGAATCGCCACAAGTGTAATCTCCGGAATATCCAGACCTTCTCTTAGCAGATTAATTCCCACCAGTACGTCAAAAACATCCAGACGCATATCCCGCACAATCTCTGTCCGTTCCAACGTGTCAACATCCGAATGCAGATAACGGACACGAATGCCCAGTTCCCGCATATAATCCGTCAGATCCTCTGCCATGCGCTTTGTCAGAGTTGTAATCAAGATCTTATTCTTCTTCACAATCTCCTTATTCACTTCACCGACCAGGTCGTCAATCTGCCCCTCTACCGGACGCACTTCCACCTCAGGATCAAGCAGCCCTGTCGGACGGATGACCTGTTCTGCTCTTAAGAGTTCATGCTGCTCTTCGTATGGTCCCGGGGTCGCAGATACGAATAGTACCTGATCTATCTTACTTTCAAATTCCTCAAAACTCAAGGGGCGGTTATCTTTTGCTGATGGCAGACGGAATCCATATTCTACCAATGTAGATTTTCTGGACTGGTCCCCATGATACATGCCCCCGACCTGCGGTACTGTCTTATGAGACTCATCAATCATCATGATAAAGTCATCCGGGAAATAATCAATCAGTGTATGGGGCGGCTGCCCTGGCGCCAAACCTGTCAGATGCCTTGAGTAGTTCTCGATGCCGGAGCAGAAGCCTGTCTCACGCATCATCTCGATATCAAAATTCGTACGCTCAGAGATTCTCTGGGCTTCTAATAGTTTTCCCTCGCTCTTGAAAAACCGAATCTGTTCTTCCAGTTCTACTTCAATTCCTTGGATTGCTTTTTCCATATTTTCCTTGGATACTACATAATGTGACGCCGGAAAGATTGCAACGTGGTTCAGTTCATTCTTCACTTCTCCTGTCAAAACATCGATCTCTGTAATTCTATCCACTTCATCTCCGAAGAATTCAATCCGGTATGCCAGATTCTCACTTAATGCAGGAATAATCTCCAGTACATCTCCATGCACTCGGAAGGTTCCACGCTTAAAATCCATCTCATTACGATCGTACTGGATATCAATTAATTTTCTAATAACTTCGTCTCGATCTTTGATCATGCCTGGACGTAAGGAAACGACCATCTCTTGATAATCAATCGGACTACCAAGACCATAGATACAGGATACGCTGGCAACGATGATAACATCCCGACGTTCTGACAGCGCTGCTGTGGCAGAATGACGAAGTTTGTCGATCTCGTCGTTGATGGAAGAATCCTTGGCGATATAGGTGTCGGAGGAGGGGACGTAGGCTTCGGGTTGGTAGTAGTCGTAGTAGGACACAAAATACTCCACCGCATTCTCCGGGAACATCTCTTTGAATTCCCCGTATAACTGTGCTGCAAGTGTTTTATTATGTGCAATTACCAGCGTTGGCTTTTGCAGCTCCTGAATCACATTTGCCATTGTAAAAGTCTTGCCGGAACCCGTAACCCCTAGTAAAGTCTGGCATTGATTGCCTTCGTTGAATCCCTTGACCAGTTCTGCTATCGCCTGCGGCTGATCTCCTGTGGGCTGATATGGGGCATGTAATTTAAAAGCATGTCCGCTTTGCGGGCTGCTTTTATGAGCAAGTAGCTGACTTTGGTCAGCGTATTGCGAATGTCCTTGTTCTCTATTCATCAATCCACCTCCATTTGTGACCAACACTCGAAAACAAGCTTTCTCGTTGTCGCGACATTCGTCAAATGTTTCTGCAAGCAGAACATTTTCCTCATTGTGACCGCGCAAAAAGTTTGTCTATTCGCCCAAAATTCGTGTAATTTGGATTTCAATTCGTGTAAAATGCCCTTTTAAGGCTGGCGAATAGTAGTTAAAATGCCAATTACACGAATGAAGGTCACAAAACCGTATTTTTGAAACTAAATAACACTACAAAATACGAAATAACACGGTTAGTATTTACCAGTTACTCGGATTTCAATTATATCATATGCAACAAGAAAAGTACAGAGCAAATCGAACCTTTGTTCTGTACTTTCATGGTAGATTTTCTTATTCTGATTTTAGGTCACAAATTTTATCTAACTGAGGAATGAATTAATATCATCTAAATATCCATCTTCTGAAAAATCTGTATTACTTTCGTTATCCTGTGGTACAACATCGTCTATGAACGGTTGCAATTCATCCAAACAATCCTCTATAATTTCTGCTGTATCTCCGTAAACATCAATCGTAATAATCTCTTTTGCGTGTCCCATTAACTGTGAGACTGCTTTAGGATTGAAATCGTTTTTCAAAAGGACAGTACAGAAAGTGCTTCGCAAATCGTGCCATCTGATGTCCGGTAAATTATTATCTCTTAGCAGTTTCTTATAATGTGGGAAATGGTAATCCTTGCTTCTGGGACGCCCATACGAGGAACAGCAGATATAATCCAAATTCTGAAAAGTAGTGCTTCTTCTCCTGCGATTCTTCTCGTAAGTTTTTCGTTCCTCCAAAATCGCTTCAAACACATAATCCGGTATAGGTATTATTCGATAACTGGATTGTGTTTTTAAACCGATTTCCTGCTTTGTAAATGTCTTTGCCGGAAAATCTTCTGCTATGGTATTCGGTTTCTTTCCTAACTGCCTCTGAACTTTCAATGTTCTGTTAATATAGTCAATATCAGAATATTTCACTCCATTTATCTCACAGCGCCTTAATCCCAACAGAACAGCAAACAAGACTTGCATATGAATCGGTGTTCCTTTACTTGCCTCAATAAGTGTTAAAATCTGTTGCACATTCAATGTCTTTTTTTCATCAATACTGCGTGTATGATATTTCTTCTTTTCAACACGTTTTGGTAACTCCACTCCTAAAGTTGGATTAACAGAAATAATCTTTTTATTTATGGCATACCGCATAGAAGTGTTCATAGCAGTTTTTACAAGTCTGGCAACAGAGACGGAAACTGCTGCTTCTTCATTGTAAAGAGTCTGTACATGACTCCGCTTAATTTCCGTCATCTTCATTTTCCCAGCACCCATGTTTTAGCCTCCTTTTCTGAACGCAAAAAAGACGCATGAAATGGTAACATCTCACACGCCTTAATGCTTTTTTCGCTCAATCTTATATTTTATTTTTGGTGTCTGATAATCCACTGTAAAAGATCATCTGCATGAATCTTTCCGGCTGCCAGTGCTAAAATAGTATCGCTCAGTTCTTTCTGGCTATATGATAATTCATAACCATTCAGCGCCAGAAATACCAGCATCACATGCGTTCCGATCCTTTTATTTCCATCTATCATCGCATGGTTTTTTACTAAGCCATAACAAAGCTGCGCCGCTTTTGCCTGAACACTCGGATACAATTCTTCGCCCACGAAGGACTGAAACGGATTAGACAATGCAGAATCCAACATGCCCTCGTCCCGGATTCCTTTACTTCCTCCCGTTGTCTCAATCAGGCGTTCATGGAGCATCAGTACCTGTTCTTTTGTTAAAGTAATCATTTTGCAAGCACCTCATATGCCTCCATATTCTGTTTGAGCAGACGTTCCGATATTGCAAGCACATCTTCTGTCGCTGCTGTTTTCTCTTTTTCTGCCTTGCTGAAATCAATCACAAGGTATCGGGGAACATTATTTTTCAAAATTACTGCTGTTCCGTGTTCGTCTACTAATTTCGCCACTCTAGAAAAATTCTGGTTTGCTTCTGTAATGGAAATCATGGTATCGGTATCTATTGTCATTTCTCATGCACCTCGCTTTCATATTTATAGTATATACAAATTCTAGCTAGAATACAACCTATTTCAAAAAATAAGCAAATTCCGTGCTTCAAAATACCTCTACCATTTTTAACTACGTCCGGTTCCGGTTCGCACTGTCCTCCCCCGGCTTGGTTGTCATCAGTTTATACAGCCTCGTATTCTTCGGAAACTTATTGATAAAAGGCACAAGGGAACTTCCGTACTTAATTAAGCCGCATCCTGCGTCCGCATTTGTGATATAACTCATCTGCTCGTTGAAGATGTTCAGTAACTCCGCAAGTTTCTGACGGTCTGATGCCGCCTGATTCAGCATGACAATATACTCACTGTTGGACAGCATGGTGCTGGCAAGCACGGAATCCAGAAGATACTCAACATTCTGCGTGATGGCGTTCGGAAAGGCATTTCTCTTCCGGAACCGTCTCCATGCGGAATTGAAAAATGCGCCGGAATACTCATTTTCAAATACCACATGAAACTCGTCCAGAAAGATATGGGTACGCTTGCCCTTTTTCCAGTTCTCCGTCACACGGTTTAACATAGCGTCCGTGATAACCAGAAGTCCCATTGTTTTCAACTGCTTTCCTAAATCCATGATGTCATACACCACCATGCGGTTATTCATGTCCACATTGCTCTCATGGGCAAATGCGTCCAGACTTCCGCTTGTAAATAATTCCAGTGCCAGTGCAAGGTCTTTTGCCTCCCGCTCCGGCTGTGCAAGCATTTTTTCACGGAGAACACAAAGCGTAGGAACTGCGCCGCCTCTCCTATAATCCTCATACACATCTCCGGTACAACAGTCAATGATAGATTTCTCCTTTGCACTGACACCTTTTTTATCCAACTGTTCAAACAAAGACAATACAAACTCGGACTTATCAATGACCGGATTTCCACCGTCTCCATATCCCTCTACCTGCTCTGCGTTCATTCCATGATACTTCACAAATCCCATCGCCGCAAACGGGGCAGCCCCCAAAATGCACACCCAACTTACTGTTTCCGTTCCCAAATGCGGGCGTAACAAAAAATATAGCCCGACAGCAACGCCGCAGGCTAAAATTGAAAAAATAAACTGCCGCAATGACAGCCCGAAAAACATGGATTCCGTATAATTGCGGATCTCCCGGTTAATTTTTACTATACTTGTACTCACTTTCTACCAAATCAAAAAATCTATTTAACTTTTCCAAAATTCCTATTGCAGTCATACTATGTAAAAATCCTTTGTTTCTCAAATCCGATTTTGTTCTAAGTCCATTAAATGCAATACAGTTAATTATTTGAATATCACTAAGTTCCGTAACTGTTTTCCTCATACTATTGCTAGGAATTGAATTTATCATAATTGGTTACATCCTTTTGAAATTTAGAAATCATTTCCCTTACTTTATCCTGTATTGACAATTCCTCATCAAAATGATGTACTGCCTTGGAAAATTTTAAGATTGGATCAACATAAAATATTGAATAGTCTTCCTGCATAACAAAATCTGTATTATTTTGTATGAAGAGCATTTCTGTACTTTGAGAAGCCCGCTTTAACGCACCAGATATAAACTTCTCATCTGGTTTCTGTGTATATCTTAAATCAATGACATTTAATAATTCATTACAGAAGTCTTCAATTTGCTCTGTTTTTATATTCGGATAAGAATATTTAATCATGATCTGTACCACTTTATCTATATTAGGGAACAGCATATTATAAAATGTTGTTTTCAATCTAAAGTAATCAAATCCAAACTCGCTAATTTCATCTGGTGTCGTAATCGAATCTAATATCTCTACAATAGTATAGAAAAAATTGTTTACATGTGAATAATGTATATATAAATCATAATCTGAAAACAATTCAATTAGGGCTGTCACCCTTTTCATTCTCATACATTGCAAAAAATCTTTTCCTTTAAACAACCTCTTACTCTTTAGTTCATTTACATTATTTTGAAGTTTTAATCGTTGTTTTAACTCTTCAAAAGGAATCTGAAATTCTGTTTTGCTTGCAATTCCTGCTAACACAAAATCTGCTCGAAAATCATGATTAAAATCCGTTTTCTCTGAATCTAGCCAAAACTTTCTACAATTATTACTTTCATCATAATAAAAATGAATTTCTTCTTCTGCGTTTACTCCCCACATTTCTAAACACCTTTTGTTAAATTTCTTACTAACGCTTTCAACTGTCTTGAAGTTCTAATCATTATAACAATACCTCCAAATATGGTCTTAAAAGTTTTTCCACTCGAAACTCTTTTGCATATCGCATAAGTTGTGGCAGATTTTTTTCTTTACTTCGCATATATTCCTTTATTGCTGACTGTAAATCCTGAATCTCTACATTATTTCGACTGCGTAATAAGTCACACACGGTACGTTCCGCATTGTACGCTTTCACAGGATGTCCCTCTGGTGATTCTACTTTCACTACCCCCAAATCCAAAAGTTCTTTTTTTACCCGATATACTTTTACTTTCTGTTCTTCCATACTTTTTGCATGGTATCCTGCTTTTACAGTAATCGTAAATTGCAACGGCTCTCGTTCTGCCATTCCTAACAAATAAAGTGAAGTTTCATGCGAAAAAATAATTTGGGGATACCTCATTTGTAATAAATAAAAAGGATCTGCCCATGCGTCCGATGACAAGTAAATTCCTTTTGCCACACGTTCTAACCCTACTTTCTTTGCATATTCCATGAAATAAGTCTTTGAAATCCCCGCCTCAACCACATCAGAAGTCTGAAGAATTCCATTCTTTTTATATAACATGTCATCTAATTTTTCTTTTTTATTCATTTTTCACCACCTGACTTTCACACATTTATTACACTTCATTATTGTGTGGAAGTAAACTTTTTATTCCAAGCAAAAGAAAATTTTTCTACTATTTCAAGTTTAATAACTCCATCAACTCCCACATCCCCCGACACCCCAACAAATACATCTGCAACATTTCCATTGACATTCTATCGACTTCCAATGCCCAAAATCTCTCGGTAAAACTCGGAATCTTCCTCCAATTTCATATAACACGTTCTTTCTATTTCTCGTCCGGCTCCTCGTCCATCATAACCTTATCGCTCTTCCCCACATCAAGTAAAGCGTTCAGTTCCCCCAGCCGCTCTGTCTTTTCTGCCAGTTCCTGCTCCTGTGGGAACTCTTTAACAGCCTCCACTTTTGCGGTTTCAAGCTGCGCTTTCAGCGTCTCCAGACGTTCCCGGCTGTGGGACAGGTTGTCGGAAAACTTCTGCGCTGTCTTTGAATCCTTCCGGAAAGGTGTATGCTCTTTTATCCATAACAAGATAAAGAGTGACATTTCCTGAACGTTGGTATTCTGCCAAAGCATTTATACAACGGGAATAGGTTGCACACCATTCTTCTGCTTGATTTTAGATGACATGGAATAATGATCTTCTAAAAACTGTAATCCAAAGTCCATGCTGAAAGAATCTGTGCCGTGTTCTTCGGCGTAAAGTAAAAGTTGCTTTGTAAGAGTTTTAAATACGTTTTGGTAATAGTTAGATGCACCTGCCTGAATGAGCGCTTCCTTAGTCTGGTTGATTAGTTGCTGCAAAGTTGAATTTTCCACCTTGTGTACCTCCTTTCTGATTCGCAATAGCAATTATTTTGCAATTTGACATCACGGTTTACCTCCTTCCTTGAAAATTTAATAGCCACTCCTTTATGGAAAATGGCTATGTATAAAAAAGGACATGAAAAAAGCCGACTGATTCTCATTCTGGAAACCAATCGGCTATGTATCTTTATATAAACATTGTATTATTTATCAGTATCAGAAGGCTTCCATCCTTCCTTGTAATGAGCAGAAAGTATCCAATTATGCTTTCCGGGTACAAAATAGAGTTCTCCGTTCCTTTCTATGTACCATCTATCTCAGTCCAATCCATTATTATTCATATGATCTACAATCCAACCTCGTTTTGTCATTTCATCTAAGACTTCTTTTCATACCATTTTTCCAATTCTTCATCCGTTATATTTGCAACATATACAGATGCATTATTTCCTTCTTTATTTTGTCGAATATGCATCTTATTTAGAAGATAACCTATGTTACTTTCTAAAGTTGAATTCACCTTAGAGCATTTATATCTTCAGCGTGTATTTTCATCTCATGATATGTAATACCTAAATGCTTTCTTATTTCTTCACAACTTGTACACCTTCCCCTATATTTCCAATTTCGAATACAATATTGATCTATAATCTCCTCCAGTGCCCAACCATTTATAGAATTTTCTAATATAATTCCTCTATTTTATCAAGCTGATACGTGATATTTACTAGCCTGTTCAGACGAGATAATTCTTTCTCATTTAAATAATTTTTTGCAATTTCAATATCACGTTTTAAAACCTTACCATTAGGAGCATCTTTCCATGTAGTTAACCCCATTGCAGTTTTTTCTGAATCAGCACGTTCATATATCAGTTCTGCAGCAGTCTTGCCCGTAACCGCAAAATGCAATTTGTTCTGGACAAAGGCATAGAAATTCTTTGTGATTTCACTGTTTTTATCATAATCATAACTGCATTGTTCAAAAACATCCGTGATTTTTTGATAAGTTCTTCGCTCACTTGCCCTAATCTCACGGATACGTTCCAACAATTCATCAAAATAATCTTTTCCAAAAGGTTTCCCATTATTGAGTGGCTTATATCTCTCACGCTTTCCGGACTCAACCGAACCGCAACCATCAAAAAAGAAGAGGTCCGCCATCTGAGACCTCTTCTTCTAATATCATATGCTATCTAATATTTTAATTATAAATAATTTTTAATACAAATAACTTTTAGTACAGATACTTATCCGCAATCTCCTTCAACCCTTCCGGCTTCTTCGCAAACCACTCAGCAAAAGTAGTTCCTTCTGCCTGAACTGCCTCTCCCAGTTCTACGAAGAATGCAGGCATGTCCTTCTGAAGCATCATGCCCCACTGCTCGCCGAAACGCTCATTCCCCTCTTCATCGTTACCGTTCACATGGAAAGTAAATGCAGGCTCTACCACATCATTCACTCTCTTAACTCCGCCGTGGAAGCCAAGTGTTCCGATCTGATGTGTACCACAAGAAGATGTACATCCGGAGATATGAATTCTTGGCAATACGCCATCTGCAAAATCATGTTTTCTCACTTCTTCTATAATCGCTGCAAGCGCACCCTGAGAATCACGAAGACCAATCTGGCAAATGGTTGCACCGATACAGGATACAGATGTCTCAAAGAGATTCTTTGCCCCATCCTCTGTCACTGCCAGGACTCTCTCTGCCTCTTCGCCATTCAAATTGATAATATAGATGGTCTCATCCGGTGCAATGCGGACTTCAACGTCATCCATATCCTCAATCACTTCATAGAGTTCTGCGAATTTTGTAACTGCCGGTACACCGCCGATCGGATGATAAGCAACCGCATAGAGTCCATCCTGTTTTTGAGCAATCACACGCTCATCGGAGATGGTTACGCCATTTCCGCTCTTAGTAACTGGTTCTGCATTTACCTCAATATCCAGTTTCTCAGTCTTCTTTACTTCATCCAGTTTTTCAAGATAAGCTGCCTTATATCCGTCTACTCCCAAAGTTTCCTGCATATAGCGGGTTCTGGCTTTTCCACGGTTCTCATAATTACCATGTGCGACAAATGTATTCACCATAGCCTTGATATAATACAGAATCTCAGATGGCTGGATGCGTTCAGCAACTTTCACGCCCATACGCGGATTGTTTCCAAGACCACCTGCACTGTATACGTCAAATGTGCCATCTTCTTTGGCAACAAATCCAAGATCTCTAAATGTTGCATGAGGTTCATTCGCCGGTGAATTAGAGAAACATACTTTCAATTTTCTTGGCATCTTTACCGTCTTGATGAAGCCCATCAGATAGTCAGAAGCCGCCTCAGCATATGGAAGTACGTCAAAGTATTCTCCTTCTTCTATACCTGATAATGGAGATACCATGACATTTCTCGGGAAATCTCCACCGCCGCCTCTGGTAACGATTCCTACATCCATTGCCTTTTCCATAATTCCACAGACAGCCGCTGCATCCAGATCATGGAACTGTATAGTCTGGCATGTTGTAAAATGTGCCTTCTCTACTCCATACTCAGCAATAGAATCTGCCACAAATTTTAATTTTTCTTTCGTCAATCTTCCGCCCGGCATACGAAGTCTGAGCATACTTGCCGCTCCGCCCTTCTGTGCATAACTTCCGAAGCCTCCGGAGAAACCTTTATAGTCCTTCATACTCACTTCTTTTGCATAGAACTTTTCTGTCATATCACGAAACTCTGCAAGATCTTCTCTGAATTCTTTCATTAATTCTTCCATATCATTCTCTCCTAAGACTATTTTATTTGTTATTATTATATTGAAATAAATAATAAATTTCAATGCTTGGCAAACTTATAATTCGATATATTTTTCTATTAATTATATCAAAATATTTTATTTTATCAAATCTTCATTATCGAACGGATCACCACATTCCGGACAGAATTTCGGCGGTTTTGTCTTATCTTCCGGTTCCCATCCACATTTATCACACCGGTATTGCAATGCCCCTGCAGGCTTTTTCGTTCCACATTCTGTACAGAATTTCCCTTTATTCAAGATTCCGCAAGACGGACATGTCCAACCGTCCGGCAGTATCGGTTTCGGGGAACCGCACTCTGAACAGAATTTTCCCTTATTACCTGTTGCACCGCAAGAGCAGATCCATCCATCTTCCGCTGCTGCCTGCACAGTCCGTCCTGCCTGTGCAAATGGATGATCCTCGTTCTGATTGTACAAATTCTCCTGTCCATTCTGATTCTGTGGATAACCCACTCCCTGTGAATAGTTCTGCTGCCCCATCCGAAACAGATTCTCAGCGTTCATGCCGCCCATATTTCCGGCCATTCCCATCCCCATGAATGCCATTGCTGGTCCTGTACCTGCATTCTTCGCTGCAGACTGCATCGCGGCCGCCTGGGCATTGGTCAGGTGTGCGGCTGCCATCGTCGGGTCTTTCAGTACCGCAGTTCTCTGTAACTCCTTAATATAAGCCTCATCTTCTTCTGACGCTTTTACACTGTTCACGCCAATAGATACAATCTCGATACCACGGATGTTACTCCATTTCTCCGTTAAAATATCCTGCAACGCCTCTGCTAATTCCACCGTATGTCCCGGAAGCGCACTATAACGGATTCCCATCTCCGAGATTCTTGCAAATGCCGGCTGCAAGGCTGTCAGCAGTTCACTCTTCAACTGACTGTCCATATCCTTCGCCATGTATACATTCTCCACATTTCCACAGACATTTTTATAAAATAGAATCGGGTCGCACAAACGATAAGAATATTCTCCAAAGCAGCGGATTGCAATATCCATATCCAGTCCGATATTGCGATCCAGCACGCGGAAAGGCACCGGGTTCGGAGTTCCATATTTATTTCCCATCATTTCCTTGGTATTGAAGAAATACACTCTCTGGTCTTTACCTGTATCTCCACCAAAAGTAAATCGTTTCTTAAATGTGTCCCATGAGCCGCGCAGTCCCTCGCCAAATCCACCATAGAATATGGACGGCTCTGTTGATTTGTCCCATACGAACTCTCCTGCCTCTGCCGAGAATTCCACAATCTTTCCCTGTTCGACGACCATCATACATTGTCCCTCATTGACCGCTATAACAGAGCCGTTACTGATAATGTTCTCCTCGCCATGCTTATTCGAACTTCTCTTGGAAGTCCGTTTTGATGCCTTGGCAACAATCAGCCCCTCTTCCATCGATTCACAATAGAAATACTCTCTCCACTCATCGGCAAGCACGCCTGATGCTGCCCCTATACCTGCTTTCAGCAAACCCATAATCTCTTCCTCCTGACTTAAAATTTACCTTTGGCACCTCCATGCCTTGTTCCACTGCTGCTTCTGTGCGTTGTACTATGCGTCCGGCTTGGTGTTATTCCTCCTGAACCAGAACCCTTTTCCTCCCTCTCAATCGGTCTTCTATGAACCGTGCTGGTAAGGAAGAGTTCCCTGGTTCGAATCTGCGTTCTGGCATCTTCTCGCTGATAGGCATTGGCATTCTTCTGCATATTCGCTGTCTTCATACCAGACTTCATATGTACCATATAGACAATGCTGATCACCAGACCGCTGATCAGCGCCGGCAATATATAGTCGGTTGGCTTTGCAGATTCCTCTGGCTCCCCAGACACTTCCTGCTGTCCTTCTGTTCCCTTTTCATCCGACGATTGAGTTTCAAAAGAGCGCCCGCTCGCAAGACAGCCATCTACTTTATTAAGATATGTATCGAATCCCATGTAATACTGTCCGTCTGCAAAATACTGAGTTGCAATCTCTCCCATATCCTCAAGATCATAATCAGAGAACTTCGTAATGGCATCTCCCTGCGTCGAGATTGCCCATTCTCTGTCATTCATTTCCAGTACGAATAAGATTCCCGATTTTGAATCACCTATACCATATCCCGGATTCTCCAGCAGCAGATCTGCTTCCTCCTGAATATCCGATGCTTGTTTCTGGTATTCTGTTACAAGCACTACATCCGTCTGATACTGCGTCACCATCTCCGTAATCTTAGCCGACAATTCTGCTTCTTCTGTTTCTGTAAGCAAATCCGCATTATCAATTACCTTAGGCAATGCTCCCTCTTCACTTGCAATCGCCGGCAACACATTCGAAAGCATCAGACAACAGACCATTATTACTATAAATCGTATCTTCTTCATATGATTTTCCTTTCCTGCACTTTCTGTCATCTGTTATAAAATATAAAGCAAAACCAATAACAACAGATAGACTATCACACTGCTTCCGACAAAGATACCAAACGCATATTTCCAGAACACTCCTTTATCTACAGGCAGTTCTCCTGTTAGTTTGCCCGTCTGTCCATTCATGGCAAACTGGTAGATTGTATCTTTATATTTTACCTTAATCACCCATACCGGCAACAATGCATACTGAACCTTTCCTTTTGTGCAGCCAATTCTTGAATTTCTCGGCATCACAATACTATACTTGCCTCGATTCACCGATTGATCCAGAAGTTCATCAAAACTGGTCTTGATACGGTCCTCCGCCCTTTTCCGGCTCTCTTCCTTCGTGACGTCGTATTTTTGTGCCTCATAACCGGACAAATATCCTTCGTCAAAAGGGATTGCCTTTTCCATATCATATGGTTCGATGGATTCCATATAAGCATCATCCATTACAATCGAACCATCCACCGGCACATAATCAAAATTCACCTTTCCTTCACTGGTTACCAGATAAAAATCCGTCTTGGTGTATTCAAATGAACTGTCTCTCCACTTACGGATTCTCTGGGCATCATAGTTCACACTTCCCTCTGCCTCACAACTAAAGAGCCAGAATGGAACATAGATTCCTGTAATCTCCTGGATTCTCTGATCCGACTGGAATGCTTTCGGAAGAAGCGGCTTTCCTTGACAGAAGGTTTTATAAGCCTTTTTTGCCGTCTCTTGATCCAGCCTAAACGGAATGATCAGATCTGGGCGGAATTCTCCCGATATCTGTCCCGGAAGAATAACCGGACTGTCACAGTAAGGACAGGTTGTTGCTGCAGTAGTCGTATGCGCGTCAATCTCTCCTCCACAGGATGGACAAGTATAGATCTTCTCGCCGTCTTCCTCTCTTACACTCCATTCTCTGGAATTCTGGGATTCTTCCTCTCCCCATTCGTAGGTATCTCCCTTCTCCTCTGCCGACTTTACCACATCGACATATTCCTGATAGGTCTTCATATCAATCTCTGTGTCACAGGATGGGCAGTGAAGTTTCTGCCGATCACTGCTGAACACCAGATTACCGCCACAATTCGGACATTTATATCCTTTTATGCTCATAATGATTGCTTACCTTTCTTTTGCCTTTTCTATCGTTGAGAATAGTATAACATGTTTCATGCAATTGGGGACGGGGGTTTTTTCAA